>JBBIRL010000176.1:0-4154 GCA_037441825.1 Dehalococcoidia bacterium
TGCGGTGTTGTATTTCACCGTGGCATATGAGTAGTCATAAGTATAGTACCCGCCGATATCCTTACCGCCATAGCTCTTGCCGGTAACATAGACATTCCCTGAGCCATCCACAGCCAGGGCGAAAGCCCAGTCAGCAACGCCGGAAGTGCCGTTATATCGGGCTACCCAGGCCTGAGTGACAAGGGAAGGGGTCGGGGTGGGTGCCAGAGTAGGCGTGGGTGAAGGTGTAGGTACAGGGGTTGCGGTTGGAGCAGGCGTAGGCGTAAATACGGATGTCGGTGCAGGAGTTAAGGTCGGAGTTGGAGCAGGCGTAGGCGCAGGCGTGGGAGTCGGGCCGACCCCATTGCTGCCGCAGCCAGCAGCGAGTGTGCCCAGCAATACCAAGACCAGCGCCAGCGTCGTCATCAGCCTCATTGTCTATCCTCCCTCGAAAGAAATACAATATCCCAATTATAGCCGTTTCGCCAGTGGCTTACAAAGTAGGGGCGACCCGACGGGTCGCCCCTACGTCTATTGGGCACAGTGCACTGTGCCCCTACACCGCTAACAGCCATCTCAAATTGATTCCGCCAACGCAAGCTGCTACACTAATCTTACTGCTATGAGCTACACTACTACCCCGCAGAGTTTCGACAGCCTCGACTCATTATGGAAAGACCTACGTGATAAACTCAACTGGGACTCCGTTTTTGTGCTGCCGAGATGGCTCAAGGTATGGTGGCAGGTTTTCGGAGAGAGCTCCGAACTATATCTGTTTGCTGTTAAACAGGGCAAAAATATCATTGGCATCGCGCCTCTGATGGTCAATGAGGGCAGGGTCTCCTTCATCGGTAGCGCCGATGTCTGCGATTACATGGACTTCGTGGTCGCCCCCGGCAAGGAGCTTGCCTTCTTCACCGCCGTCCTGGACAAGTTGAAGAAGAACGGGATAAAGGAGCTGTGCCTGAACTCGCTGAGGTACGATTCCACGGCGATGACGTGTCTGGTTGACCTGGCAAAAAGCGAAGGATGCGAGGTGACGGTCACCCGGGAGAATGTTTCGTTGGACCTGCAATTGCTCTCAACGTGGGAGGAGTATCTACGCACGTTGACCCCGAAGCAGCGTCGCGAGACAGGCCGCAGGTTCAGACGGTTGGAGGAGGAGAGCGACATAACTTACCGTGTCGTAGAGAATGCAAAGCAGGAGGTACTGGACATCTTCTTCAGACTGCTGCGTAAAAGCAGGGAGGACAAGGCAGCCTTTATGACAGCCAAAATGGAGTCCTTCTTCAGGTCGCTGGCAGATACTATGGCGGAGGCCAGACTTCTCAGATTCGGCATTCTGGAAATCTCCGGAAAACCTGTTGCCGCCGTGATGTGCTTCGACTACAATGATAAGGTGTACCTTTACAATAGCGGCTACGACCCGGAATACGGCTATTTGAGCGTGGGGCTGCTCTCCAAGCTCCTATCTATCAAGGATAGCATCAAGAGGGGCAAAAAGGTTTATGATTTTCTGAAAGGACCCGAGGAGTATAAATACCGCCTGGGCGGCAGGGAGATCCCGATATACAGTTGCAGGATAATCTTGAAATAAATTCAAAAGCTGGATTGAAGGTACAAATTATAGTTCGTAATCCCCCTTACCCCCTTTAAAAAAGGGGGAATTTTGAGCAAGGTTTTAGTGTATCCATGGAGAACTCAATCACCCTGACCCCTTTACAAAAGGGGGGATTTGAAGAGAGGTGTCCTTCCCTGGAAGGATTGGAGGCTTGAGTTTGGCGATGTCACCCTGAGCAGAGCGAAGGGTCTCCCAGATTCTTCGCTTCGCTCAGAATGACATTTTGTCTTTGGGAGACAGGGGGTTGAAGAAGTTTAATCCGTTCGCCCTGAGCCTGTCGAAGGGCATATCCTGAGATTACAGAAAGGCCGTTCATGGTTCGACAAGCTCACCACGAACGGCATAGGAAGATAAACCTAACGATGTCAGACCGATTGAAAGTAGCCATGCTCAGTGTCCATAGCTGTCCAGTGGGCAAGCTGGGGAGCAAGGACACCGGCGGCATGAGCGTCTATATCAGAGAGCTGGCCCGCGAGCTGGGGAAGCGGGGCCACCTGGTCGATATTTATACCCGCGCCCACGACCCCGCCGAAGCGCAGATTGTGCAGCTCGGCGATAAGGCGCGGGTCATCCACCTGCAGGCTGGAGAAGTCGAGCCTATAGATAAGCTGGCGGTGTATTCCCATCTTGAGGACTTCGCCTGCTCTCTGGAGCACTTCAGAGTGAGCAACGGCCTGCGCTACGATTTGATACACAGCCATTACTGGCTTTCAGGCTGGGTGGGCAGACGCATACAGCGCTGGTGGGATGTGCCTCATATCATAATGTTCCATACCCTGGGTGCGCTCAAGAACGCCATCGGCGTGGGAGCAAACGAGCCGGCGCTGCGCATCATGGCGGAGAGGGAGCTGGTCAGGGACTGCCACCGTATCGTCGCCGCCACGGAGAAGGGAAAGTATGAGTTGGCCAGCTATTACGGCGCTTCGCCGGAGAAAATCAGCGTGATACCCTGCGGCGTGAACCTGGAGCTGTTCCGGCATCTGGACAAAGAAGAGGCGCGCCGAAACCTGGGGTTCAATGGAGACGACATCATACTGTTTGTGGGGCGTATAGACCCCCTGAAGGGCATAGACCGGCTGCTGATGGCCTTACCTAAACTGAACGGGCAAAAGCCAAAGCTGCTAGTGATCGGCGGCGACGAGGATAGCCGACCCGAGGTGGAGAGGCTGCAGAGGCTGTCCCGGAGCCTGCATATCCAGGATTCGGTCACCTTCGCCGGCATCGTGGAGCAAAAAGAGCTGCCCCTGTACTACAGCGCTGCCGATGTCTGCGTGATACCTTCCTATTACGAGAGCTTCGGGCTGGTGGCACTGGAATCCCTGGCCTGCGGCACGCCCATAGTGGCTACAAGAGTGGGAGGCATGGAAAGCGTTATCCACCAGGGGCAGAACGGATATATGGTTGAAGACAATGCTCCCGTTCGCCTTGCGGAAAGGATAGCCGCGCTCCTTTCGCAACAAGAGGTGGACATAAAATCCGCCGACTCGATTCGGGCGTCGGTGAAGGGGTTTAGCTGGTCTGACATCGCCGAGGCGATAATCCCCGAATATAAGGCGGTTATATCAAGGGCGAACACATAGGTTCGCCTCTCCAGGCACGGTTGGAGCATCCGCTCCAACCTACCCAATTAGACGTGAATGTTATACAATTAACAGGCGCATAAGATTGAGGAGGCTCATCCTTGTTGGTCAAGCCAGCTTACGCCATGGTGGTAACACCTCACCCAGACGATGCAGAATACGGCATCGCGGGAACGGTGGCGCGCTGGGTCAAAGAGGGCAAGGATGTCGTCTACGTGGTGTGCACCAACGGCGACAAGGGCACCAGCGATATCAACATGAAGCCGGAGATGCTGGCCAAAATCAGAGAGAAAGAGCAACTGGATGCAGCCAAGGTGCTGGGGGTGAGGGAGGTCATATTCCTGCGCCACCCCGACCAGGGACTGGAGGACACTCACGAGTTCAGGAAACAGCTTGTGCGCCTGATCAGGATGTACCGTCCCGACATCGTGGCCACCACTGACCCTTATCTGCGCTATAAGTGGCACCGCGACCACCGCATCGCCGGCCAGGTCGTCCTGGATGCAGTCTTCCCTTATGCCAGAGACTTCCTCTCCTATCCCGATTTGATGCTGGACGGGCTGCAGCCCCATAAAGTCAAAGAGGTACTGCTCTGGAGCATGATATTTTTCTGGGACTCACAGGAGATAAACTACCGCTCCGATATCAGCGACACCTTCAACCTCAAGATAGCCGCACTGCGCTGCCACAAGAGCCAGGTAGTGCAGTTGCCCTCATCTGACCTGGAGAACATGATGAGGCAGCAACATGAAGCTATGGCTGAGGGGGAGAGCTTCAAGCTGGCGGAGGCTTTCCACCGTGTGGAGATTTTAGGTTAGCCCGGTGTCCTGCAAGAGATAAAAACAACGGAGGTTGGCTGCATCACACAACCAACCCCCAGAGGTTTCATGTTTACCGAACAGGGGAGATTAGAACGACCTGCGCCTTCCCCCGCCACCACCAAAGCCGCCGCCGCCACCACCGCCTCTGCCTCC
>JBBIRL010000177.1:0-4153 GCA_037441825.1 Dehalococcoidia bacterium
CACAGCAGAGGCTGTCAAAGCCATCCTGAATGAACAGGGGCTGAAACCGGCCGACATCACTAAGGCTGTCCTCTATGCTTTCGACAATAGAAGACACCAGCAATTAGCCAGAAATCTGGGTTTCGACCACAAAACTCAAGTTCAAGATAACATATTCTCCAACGTCGGCAACACCGGCAGCGCCTACGCTCTGATGATGCTGGTCAGCGCGCTGGAGGAAGCGAAAGCTGGCGACAAGCTGCTGCTCGCCAACTACGGGGATGGCGCCGATGCTTTCATCATCACTATCACAAAGAGTATAAAGAAACTAAAAGCCCGACGGGGCATAAAACATCATCTGGAATCAAAGCTGCCCTTGATGAGCTATGACAAGTACCTGCGCTATCGCGGTATCCTGCAGGGATATGCTTTCTGGGAAAATCAATCGGCTGCCACCGTCTCATGGCGAGACCGCAGGTGGAACCTCAACTGCCGCGGCGGCAAGTGCCTGGTCTGCGGCAATATCAACTTCCCGCCGCAGCGGATCTGCATGTACTGCCAGAGCCAGGACCAGTTCGAGGAAATCCGTCTCGCTGATAGAAGGGGCAAGCTATTCACCTACAGCAAAGACAACCTGGGCCCCAGCCTCGATTCACCTATCATCCTGTGCATCATCGACTTCGATGAGGGCGGGAGATTCTACGCTCAGATGACAGACCGCGACCCCGACAAAATAGAGCACGAGATGCCAGTAGAGCTTACCTTCAGATGGATGCACAGCGAACGGGGGATTCGCAACTACTACTGGAAGTGCCGCCCTTTGAGAGGAGCCTAAGGACTCGTCCTGAAGATTCGTTCTGAAGGAAGGTGAAAGATGGAAAGCATTAAAGATAAAGTCGCCATAGTAGGCATGGGCTGCAGCAAATTCGGGGAGCGCTGGGATTCCAGCGCCTGGGACCTCGTAGTTGAAGCGACCTCCGAAGCTTTCGAGGATGCGGGGGTAGGGCCCAAAGATATACAGGCAGCCTGGTCCGGCACATTGGGCTTCGCCGGAGGCCAGAGTTTAGCTTATCCCCTTAAACTGGACTATATACCCATTGTCAGGGTAGAGAACCTCTGCGGCACCGGGCTGGAAACCATTAGAGGGGCTACTTACGCACTTATCTCAAAGGCTTATGACCTTGTTCTTTGCGTCGGCTTTGAAAAGACCAAGGACAGAGGTGTGGGAGGTTTGGGCTCCGGAGAGCCGATGGGCGGCGTACATCCCGTGTTCGGCATCCAGGCAACTCCCCCGGGACGCTATGCCCTGGCAGCCACCAGGTATTTCGCCCAATATGGGGCTGAGAAAAAACACCTGGCTATGATTTCGGTGAAGAGCCACTATAACGGCGCTCGCAACCCCAAAGCACACCTGCGCCGTGAGATAACACTGGACCAGGCACTGAATGCCCCCATAATCGCCTGGCCGCTGGGACTCTACGATTGCTGCGGTGTAACCGACGGCGCAGCGGCCGCCATCCTCTGCCGTGCCGAGGACGCCAAGAAGTTCAGGAAGGACTATATTACGGTCAAGGCTCTGGGCAATGCAGCAGGACCTGGCTGCGGCAAGATGATGACAACCTACGATTGGGTGCACTGGGAGGAAACCTACAGGGCAACCCTTCAGACATATCAGCAGGCCGGAATCAAGAACCCTCGAAAAGAGATAGATATCGTGGAGTGCCATGACTGCTTCTCCATCGCTGAGCTGATGTGCTATGAGGCTATGGGCTTCTGCGAGAGAGGGAAAGCCAAGTACGATATCGAAGCCGGTACGTTCGCACTGGATGGTGAGGTGGCCTTCAACGCTGGCGGCGGCCTGAAGTCATTCGGCCACCCTGTAGGGGCCAGCGGTGTCAGAGAGGTCTACGAGATATACAAGCAGATCCAGGGCAAGGCCCAGGAGCCATCCCGCCAGCTTAAAAATGTTCAACTGGGAATAGCTCACAACCAGGGAGGGCATCCGGGCACCTTCATGTGCAGCATGGGCATTTTCGGTGTCCCAGGCCGCTAGAATTGCAGTGCCCCCTAAAACTTGCATAATTGAGGTTTTTGATTTAGAATACAAAAGCATTGAAAACTGAATAATGATAACGCTGAAGACAGCGGGTGCCTTAAGTGGCTTAATCTTGTGCCTGCCGAAGCAACTTTACTGAAGAGACAAAGGGTCCTTATGTTGCAGGCATAAGGACTCTCTTTTTATGGAGGACAGAAAGCATGCCTACGGAAAAGAAAGTCGAGATTGTGGAGCAATTAACCGAACTGCTCTCTCAGAACAAGTTCATAATCGCTACTGAATACAGGGGGCTATCGGTCTCAGAGATGTCGCAACTGCGCCGTCAGCTTCGTGAGGTGAACGCCGAATTTCATGTGATCAAAAACACCCTGGCTAAATTCGCCGCTGAAAAGGCGGGTAAACCCGGGCTTTCCCAGTACCTGCAGGGCCCGATTGCGCTTGCCTTATGTCAGGGGGATGCCACTCAACTGTCGAAGACCTTGACCAACTATGCCCGCGCTTCGAAGAATGCTCTCACCATCAAGGGCGGTATACTTGAAGTACGGATGCTCAGCACCCAGGAAATATACAGCCTCGCCACCCTGCCTCCGATAGATGTCATGAGGGCGAGATTGCTGGGGATGCTCCAGGGCCCCATCTATTCACTGCACAATGTACTCAGCGCCAACTTACGTGCCCTAGGTGCACTATTAAATGCTAGAATTCAACAAATGGGAGGAATGGAAAATGCCTAATGAGGAATCCGCCGAGAAGAATGTAGAAGCACAGAAGGAAGAGGCCGGTGCGGTAGCAGCAGAGGAGGAAAAGGCACACAAGAAGCGCGCTCCCGCTGCGAAAAAGGAATCAGGGAAGACGCTGACCAAGGACGAAGTCATTGCCGCCATAAAAGAAATGACTGTACTCGAGCTTTCGGAGTTGGTTAAAGCGCTGGAAGAGACATTCGGGATCAGCGCCGCCGTACCGATGATGGCCGCTGCACCCGGTGCCGCTGCTGGCGCAGCCGCTGGTGCCCCTGCCGCTGCCCCTGTCGAGGAACAGACTGAATTCACAGTGATACTCAAAGAAGTTGGCGCCAACAAGATCAGCGTAATCAAAGCAGTGCGCGAGGTAACAACGCTGGGACTGAAGGAAGCCAAAGAGTTGGTTGAAGCTGCTCCCAAGACAGTAAAAGAGGGCGTGAACAAGGCCGAGGCAGCCACCATTAAGGACAAGCTCACCGCAGCCGGCGCTAACGTCGAGGTTAAGTAACCCCGGTTCGAAACGTCCTGTGAGTTAGACACAAGCCGTAGGGGCACGGTGCATCGTGCCCCTAGCCATGGCTATCAGCCACATATTAGGTTAGGGAGTGCAGAGGGGCGCAGCCCCTTTGCCAGGGGTTTGGGGGTGTCCCCCAACTTTTAAAGTCCCCCAATCTTGGGGGATTTAGGGGGTTGAGGACATGGAATACTACCCTCTCATCAGGGAGTTGCCCGCCACAGAGCGCCCCAGGGAACGCCTCAAGCAATATGGCGCTGCCTCACTATCCAACAGCGAGCTTGTGGCAATCATACTGCGCACCGGCGCTGCCTCAGAGAGCGTGCTCAACCTCTCGGCAAGATTGCTCACCAAGTTCCGCGGTTTGGCCGGGCTGGCCCGGGCCGGCTTCGGCGAGCTCTGTCAAGAGCGAGGGCTGGGGGAAGCGAAAGCATCCCAGCTCCAGGCAGCACTTGAGTTAGGACGCAGGCTGACATCCACTCAACCGGAGGAACGCCTGGTAGTCAAGTCACCCGCTGATATCGCCAACCTGTTGCAGGCAGAGATGAGCTTTCTGGAACAGGAAGAGCTGCGGCTGGTGCTGCTCAATACCAAGAACCAGGTACTCGCCATGCCCCGCGTTTATAAAGGCAACGTCAACACCTCGCTCATAAAAGTAGGCGAGCTTTTCAAAGAAGCGGTGCGAGAGAACTGCCCCGCCCTGGTGGTGGTGCACAATCACCCTTCGGGAGACCCCACGCCCAGCCCCGAGGACATCAAGGTCACTGAACAGATAGTGAAAGCGGGCAAGCTCCTCGACATCGAAGTGCTCGACCACCTCATCATCGGCCAGCAGCGCTACATCAGCCTCAAAGAAAGAGGGCT
>JBBIRL010000178.1:0-4061 GCA_037441825.1 Dehalococcoidia bacterium
CACCTTATCTTTGGTCAGATTGGGGGCGTATTTTCTCAAAGTTGCAAGGACCGCCTCCTCGTGCACCTCTCTGACCTTGCGGTCCCACCACTTCTCAGCGCCGCCTTTCAGATTGTAAGGGGCCATCTCAAACATGGACGCCGTATGTCTTCCCTTAGGCGCCTGGGTCGGGTCATGTACTGTAGGGAAGGCGCAGTTGAAGGCCACATTCGAGGTCAATTCACCTTTCTCTATAGCTTGGAAGTGGTGTATTACGTCATCGGGAGTCTCGTATCCCATGACATACATGAGCCCTTTGTTGATGTCCTTGTTGCCAGCAGCAGCGGCGAAGTTGGGCGGCTCCTCCAGCGCCACATGCAGAGAACAGAGGCTCCACTTCTCCCAATGCCAGTTCTTGACCTTTTCCACGAAGTCTTTGGACAGGTGTTTCTCACCTACGTACTGCAGAAAGGTCTGGTGAGTGTCTATACTGCTGACCACAGCCTTCTCGGCCTCATACACGGTGCCGTCCTCGAGTTCCACACCCTTTGCTGTGCCGTTCTCTACCATGATGCGCTTTATTCTTACGCTGCCCCTCAAATGTCCCTGCCCAGGCTCCTGGATAACCCGGGATAGTGAGTTGCTCAGTCGGTGCGAGCCGCCGAGACAGAGCCTGGAATTCACGGCACGGTTCAACATCAGGGGAACGAGGAAACCAAGGCCTCCGTTGTCGTATTCCAACCCCCAGTGACAGGAGAGGTAAAGCATCAATGTCCTCACCCGCTCGTTCTCGAAGAGCTCATAGACAATCTCTCTCGGGCTCTTGTGCTGATACTCGGATAACTCTCTGCCAATCTCAGTCTTCTCCATGCCGACTACTGCCTCAAGTGTGGGCAGAGGCTTGACGTAGGTACCAGGCGCGAGAAACTCATCCATGAAGAGCTTGAACTTATGGAATATTTCGCGGTAGGCCTTCGCATCCTTGGCAGAGAATTTGGCTATGGAATCGCACGACCTGTCCACATCCTTATAGAGGCAGAGAGCTTTGCCATCGGAGAAAGGCATCGTTACCTGCAAATCGGGGTAGATATACTTACAGCGGTATTTCTCCAACTCCAGGTCTGTGTAAGGAGGAGCATAATCCACCATCATGTGGTAGATGCAGTGGGTATTATGATAGAAGCCGCCCAGCGTTACCTCTTCGGTGGCAAGGCCGCCTCCTACCTCGAAGTATCTCTCCAGCACGACCACCTTCTGTCCCGCTTTGCTCAGATAAGCAGCTACACAGAGCCCGTTGGGCCCGCCGCCTATGATGACGAAGTCATATTTATAATTTGTCATCTCATTCTCCTTTAATACATACGTCCTTCCCACGGTTTCCAGAGGTTGAGCTTCTGGGCCATCCGCTTGTAGCAGCAATAGGCAGCATAGCCTGCTAATCCCAGGGAGAAATGGCAGGAACCAGACGCCATCCAGAAGTCCTCTATGCCGGGGATTTGATACTGGGCGAATTCAGGTATGGGCCTCATGGCACCCCACTGGCTGGGAAGGCCAGGGATGAGACCCCAGTTGCCTTCCAAGAAGTTGTCGCTTCTGTGCATAATATCCCAGGGGGTGTCTATGTTGGTGGCTATCACGTTGTCCCAGGTCATGTTAGGAGCATACTTCTGCCACTCTTTCAGGAAGTGGTCGGGCGCCTCTTTCTTGATTTGCATCCATTCCTTCTCGGTCCTCCAGCTTGCGGGGAAGGCCATCTCCTCCAGAAGAGAGACATGTTTCCCCGGAGGCGCATAGCTGGGGTCCCACTTGGTGTCTGTGCCCTCCCAGAGGTAGAGCCGTTCCGGCCACTGCCCCGGCCTGATGTGCTGATTGCGGAAGCGGTATTCCCGGTCCATGTACTCGATATCGGCGTCGCCCATGAATATCCAGCGACCCTGGCTGCAATCGGGATTCCATGCCTCCGCTGTATACTTGGGCGCCTCGTGCAAAGCGAAATGACCCCAGAAAATTTGACCTCTATCGACCCTCAACTTGGCGATCTTCCTCCGCCATTCGGCGCCCTGGGGCCCTAAATCTACATTGCGGAGATGCCTGGCCAGGGTTTGCTGGATGACTATGGAGGTGATCACCATCTTCTTGGCTTCTATCTCCGTTCCATCGGCCAGCTTGATGCCGCAGGCTCTGCCATTTTTCACCAGTATCTCGTCCACATCAGCACCCACGAAGAACTTCCCTCCCTCCTCGCTCAGAGCCCTTTGGAGAGCGTGGGTAACATTATGCGTACCCCCCACGTATACACCCCCACCCTGACCGAGTATCTGCATAGGAACTGTGATCAAATATAAGGTAAGCGGAGCTACATCGTCGGGGTATATGCCTTGGGACCCAAGCATTCTCAAGGAATGTGCCCGCAGCTCGTTGCTCTCGAAGAAATCGCTTACAAACTCGGTGCAAGTCATGAACTGATGTCTGCGTTGAAGTCCAGAGTTCGGGTCGTTGACCAGGTCTTCAACAGGGTCAATCTCGCCGGGGAGAGCGGGAGGGTTAAATAGCACCGCCATGGCTGCGAATCCCCATTGCCATACTTTGCCCGCGGCGAACGTCGACAAGACCTCGGCGTCCTTGGGCGATATCCTCTCCACCTCTTTTACGTTTTTCTCTACCATCTCCGGCTGCGGGGTCATTAGCCCGGTTTCCTTATCCCAGGTCATGGAGCGATAAGAGACTATGCACCTTCCGTCGGGAAAGACCATCGAACTGTTTACCCGGGGGAAAATGTAGCTCAGGCCTCTTTCGTGGAGCTTGAAGTCCTGGTTACAGGGGTTGGCATATAACCCAGCTATGTGGGCACAGGGGTTGCCGCGGAAACCGGATGCCGGACGCGGCTCGGTGCAGGCGCCGCCACCCAGCTCGCGCCTTTGCTCAAACAGACCTACAGTGTAGCCGTTTTTAGCCATGTAATTGGCGGCTATCAGTCCCTGATGTCCCCCTCCAATAACCACCACATCGAAACTTGCGTCAGCCACTTGTACCTCCTTCTTGGATAAGCGGTCAGCTTTAGCAATCAGCCGTCAGCTCTCGGGCGCGGAAACCGCGCCCCTACAATTTGCATTTTGAATTTGCCGGAACACCCTAGCGTCTGAACCTGGCGATGTCCTTGTCAACGCCCTCGAGTCCCAAACGTTTTAAGGTCGCCTTGGTGGGCAAGCCGTTCTTGTCCCAGTCCCTGGCCTCGTAGTATTCATCTATGATGACATCGGGCTTTCTGATAACCTCGCCATCCCGCATCCCGCCAATCAGGGCCTCGGTGTACATTCTTTTGGGCAAGGCATCGTCCTTACGCGAGAACCCATCTCTAATGTTGAAGCATCGCTCCAGGTTGTAGACTTTCTCACCCACATGCCAGAGATAGTCTGCGCTGCTAAATTTGGGCTCTCCCACAGCAGCTACGAGCATATTGCCGATGAGCTCCAGGCCATAAAGGTCCAGGTTACTGGCAGGGAATGTGCAGGCGTTCACCAGTTCTATAGCCGCTACATAGTCCTGGTTGTATTTCACGACATCACCCTTGCCCTCGTCAGCCGCAGCATCAAGCACGCGCGGCCTCGGGTAGCCTATCTCCTGTTGAGCGTATCCATAGCAATGGTTAGCGCCTACGTTGCTCAAGGCATAATGCATACCCAGGGCTTTGAGGGCACGCGGCTCATACCCCGGCATCTCCAGTCCTTTGACATGCATAGCGTATTCTTCGGCCCCCTTACCAATGTGTTCGGCTGCTCTCTTCACTCCTTCGGCAAGGATGTCGCCTATGCCCTTGCGGTTAAGCTTTAGCATAGGCTCGGGGTCGCCGTATTTGAGAACCAGGCCACCAGTATCCCTGGTGGTGAGGATCCCCTTCTCGAATAGCTCGTAGGCAAAGCCAATGGAATTGCCTGTGCTGATAGTGTCCATCCCCAGTTCACAGCATAGATGATCCGCAAATACTGTAGCCCCGAGGTCGGTACATCCAGTAGAACCGGTGAAAGCCCATATCGTCTCATAATGGGGGCCCTCGCTGTTTACACCTGCGTAGGGGCCATCCG
>JBBIRL010000179.1:0-4058 GCA_037441825.1 Dehalococcoidia bacterium
TTCTTGGCATCAGCGAGCAGACCATTAAAAACCATGTCAGCGCTATACTACGGAAGCTAAATGCAAACGATAGAGCGCACGCTGTGTTCCTGGCGCTACGCAACGGCTGGATAGCTATCGAAGTTGACAACAACGGGAAACATCGAGGGGAGGGTATCTCCCTGGGGCCTCGTCCTGATTCATCCTCTTTAGGATAGGCATCCAACTATCAGCCGTTTTCCAAGCTGCCGCCAAAGTGCTGCCAAAAGTATCGCAATCAAAAAACGAGGGGGCCATATCCCATTTCTGCCTTGAGATTCCATTTGCCCAGGGGACATTCCATAAGCTGTTCCTGCCTCACCTTCAACACCCACTCGCCATCGGGCAGGTGACAGTATTCAACGATACTTTCCTCACCGGTTTCCACTTGAAAGTATTGACATGACCTGGGGCAAAGGTTCGTTCTCGGTAGAATCAAAATCATCGGCCTCTCCTCTCCAACCCATAATACCATATCGTGAAGATTACTGAAACACTTTCAAGCTAAACTTAGTCCCCGAGGCTTGGAGGATCGTTCCGACTGTGAGGCAAACAAAGCAGAGGGAATCTAAGACTTTTCCAGAAAGACAAAGGCTATGTCTGATGGCTACCCACACGATGCTGTGAGCAAATATAAGCTGATTAAAAAGACATCCCGACTTATTTCGCCCTATTTGGCCACAAATGCATCACAAGCCTGCGAATCCACCCTTACCTGCATCCCATACTTAAGGCCCCCATGTTTGGCACTAATGCAATTGAAGAATTTCTTATCCTTTTCCAGCTTGAAGCTCTGGCAATTACCGCATACAATCTGCTTCACCTGTTTCGCCATCTGTCACCCCTTCTGTAAAAATAGAGGTTTATTGCCCCTTTTCCCGGGAGAGCAACGAGTGTAAATATTATATCATCAAATTTCTACTCCGACCAGTGTGCTTGTGCGCAAAGCTGTACAAGGAAATTTGACAAGCATATAGAGACGTAACATAATGGAATTTTAGGGGGAATTGCAGACATATAGGAGGCAACAAACAAATGTGGTTACAGGTTAGATTATACCTTTTGGTCGCTTTAATGTTCGGGCTTCTCTATGGCCTCATTGTAGGAGTGTCCGCCGCGCTGGGCTATTCCAACTTCATCTTATACGCCGTCCTATCATTTGTCATGGTAGGTATTCAATACCTGCTCGGCCCTACAATAGTGGGCTGGGCAATGAAGGTAAGATACGTGTCCGAACAAGAGGCACCTGAGTTACATCAAATGGTTGCCGAGCTTGCCAGAACTGCGGGGATACCGAAGCCCAAGGTAGGCATATCTAAATTGTCCGTACCCAACGCCTTCGCCTTCGGCAGATACCAGGGTGACGGCAGGGTTTGCGTTACTGAGGGCATCCTCCGCCTGCTCAACAAAGATGAATTGAGAGCAGTGTTGGGCCACGAAATATCCCACCTCAAGCATCGGGATATGGCCTTGATCACACTCTTAAGCGTCATTCCCATGATTTGCTGGTATATAGCCTGGGGGCTGATGTGGGGCAGGGGTGGTCGCGACCGAAGCGGAGGATACGTGGCACTTATCGGGATCGGCGCTTTCCTGCTCTACTTTATAACCAACCTTCTCGTTCTATACGGCTCTCGGATCAGGGAGTACTATGCAGATTTTGGTAGCGTGCAGGTCGGAAACCAACCATCCCAGCTTGCCACCGCCTTGTACAAGCTGGTCTACAGCAACACTCGAGCGCCCAAAGAAGCACTGAGTCAGACAGGGGGCTTCAAGGCCTTCTTCGTTAACGACCCGTCCAGTGCCTGGAACGAGATCAAGGACCTCAGACAAATTGACCAGGATAAGAACGGCATTATAGACAACTCGGAACTCATGGCACTCAGGTCCAAGAAAATCCGTGTGGGTTTTGGGGGTACTCTGAAGGAGATATTCAGCACTCATCCCAATATGCTGAAGCGGATCAAACAGCTTTCAATGCTAGCGGCTGGTTAAACGGAAGAACCACAGAGAGCACATAGATAGCAGGGATAAACAATGTAGGGACACCCGCCAGAGGCAGGCGTCCCTACTGATTATTTGCCGAACATGCGAAAGAATCTATCTTCGTATTCTTCAAATAGACCCCATCTATCAAGTTCCATTTTCAAAGCAGAGGGATCTAGCTCACCATTTTTGACGAGGGCAAACAGTCGCTCGATAGATTGCCTAGCCTCCAGGGGAACTCCCTTACGGTCCACATCAAGGAGACCCCTCCTCCCCAATTCCAACATATTGTTGTCCACAGAATACCTGGTCATGTCGAAGATAAATTTCAACAAGGAGACATCCCATAGCTCATCCACGCCTTTGATAATTGTTGCGAGCTGATTCCCCTCTTTGTCTATTGTTTCACCGAGCTTGCGCACTACCGAATTCATATCTGTGGATACGATGTTCAGTTCCCTGGGTTCATTCTTATAGCCGTAGAAGAGCCCGGGGGTATGCGTCCCATACTCTTTGGCTATCATCTCAAGATATCTCTTAGCATGTTCGCTGAATCCCTCGACGTTAATCAGATATGACGGAGTCACTACCCTGGGCTTCTCAGCCCGCACCCTGCCCTCTCTCACCACCGTTTCCTCTTCGCCTTCTACAAGCTCCTTATACGATGGCTCGGTAAGCAGATAGTAATAAATGTTGGTGGTGCCGAAAGTAGACAGGGTTTGCCTCGGAGGACGCAAAACCTCAGTGTGGCTTATAGCATATTCGATTCTCTCGTCGTCGGTACTCATTTCACCTAATTCTATTCTATCCTGCTTAGATATGAAACTCTATTACGTCGCCGTCCTCCAGCACATACCCCCTGCTGACCCTCTGCCCGTCGAATTTCCCTGAGCCCCACACTTGAGCGTATTTCAAGTTTCTCAGGAAGTCCTTATGGACAGAACCAGCCGCCTCTTCGACCGTGCTCCCTGTCTTTAGTATAACGGGCTCATTAAGGTCAGCTTTCGTGCCCGGGGACTTGGTATATACTCTAATTATGTCAAGCATATTATAGATAGTCCGTTTCATCTCCTCCAGTCCGATCCCCTTCTGTGCGGAGATAGAAACTACCGGTAACTTATCGCCATAGTACGATTTCAACCGCTTATAGTTCTCAAGCGCATTGCTCAAATCGTTCTTATTACCTACAAGCAGCGCCTTCTTTAGAGCCACGCCAATCAAGAGCTCATCTTTCATTTCAATCCCGATGAGTTTAACCTTCATCCCCTCCAACTCAGCAAATATGGCGCTCATCTGCATCAAAGGATCTTCGCCAAGGTCAACTATAACCAGCAAAACGTCCGAATTCCGCAGCAAGTGAGAGAGCCATGGCTTCGCTTCACGGTCGGTTAACGGCGGCATATCCACAAGTTGTATCTGGATATTCTCAAATTCCATCATCCCCGGCGTAGGGACCTTAGTGGTAAAGGAATAGTCTGCCACCTCAGGGGCTGCCTCGGTGAGGGTTGATACCAGTTGAGATTTGCCCGCATTGGGAAGGCCCACTAATACAATCTGACCGGCCCCTTCCCTCCTGATGTTGTAGGAGCTTCCTTTCTTGCCGGCGGAAGGCATCCTCTGCGCTTCCTCCTGGTGTTTGGCTATCCTCCTTCTCAGCTCTGCACGCAGATGGTCAGTCCCCTTGTGCTTGGGCATGATGGCGAGCATAGCCTCCAGGGCTTCCACCTTCTCCTCGGGAGTCTTGGCAGACCTGTAAATCTTCTCAGCTTCGTGGTATTGTGGCGGCAGGTTTGCCGGCATCTCACCACCTCCAAAGCCGCTTTTATGCCCGCGCTAACGTATGCTCAATATCTCCTTCTTATATTCGTCGAGCAATCTGAGGTACTGCGAGTCAAGTTGAGCCAGAACCCGGCGCCATTCCTGTTGAAATTGCGGATAGCTTTCGACATTTACCTTGGGTGGAGGAGATGCCCCAAGCTGTTGTTGTGCCGCCTGCATGAGCTTAGCTTCGAAATCCCTTTTCACCGCTTCGTAGGTCTGCCTCCTCTGCTGCT
>JBBIRL010000180.1:0-4037 GCA_037441825.1 Dehalococcoidia bacterium
GAGCGTAGCGAAGCATCTCAGGGTGGGGTAAATTAGCTTCCCTGTCTTAGACAATTGGCTTGTTTCGCGGCAAGCTCGCGGGAGCTCTGATTGAACAACCTGACGTCGTGGGATATAATAACGTAAACACGCATCCCCGTATTATGATAGGACAAAAATGTCTTCACAGGTCTTCTATCGTAAGTGGCGTCCGCAGACCCTGGCTGAAGTAGTCGGGCAAGAGCCAATTACAAAGACACTGGCGAATGCGCTGGCAACAGGGCGAGTCGCTCATGCCTATCTATTCTGCGGCCCCCGCGGCACGGGCAAGACCAGTACAGGCAGGATTCTGGCAAAGGCACTCAACTGTCTCACCAACGGCAAGGGAGAGCCCTGCAATACCTGCGACATGTGCCAGGCGTTCAATGAAGGTCGGGCGCTGGACCTGGTGGAGATCGATGGAGCATCTAATAGAGGAATCGATGAAATCCGCGACCTTCGAGAAAAGATAAATTTTGCCCCAAACTTAGCCCGCTACAAAGTTTACATAATAGACGAAGTGCATATGCTCACGGAGCCTGCATTCAATGCCCTGCTCAAAACACTCGAGGAACCACCGCCGCATGCAATCTTCATACTGGCAACCACTGAGGTGCACAAAGTGCCACTCACAATACTGTCACGATGCCAGCGGTTCGACTTCCGGCGCCTGCCTCAATCGGCTGTGGTGAATAAGCTGAAGGACATTTGCGACCACGAGGGCATCAAGGTTGAAGCGCAGGCACTGGCGCTGATCGCTAAAGCCGCCACTGGCAGCCTCCGAGATGCTGAAAACCTGTTGGAACAGCTCGTACTTTATCGCGGTTCAGATATAAGTCTTGAGCAGGCTCAATCCGAGTTGGGGATAAGCGGCGATATGCGCATTAGTCAGCTTGCGGGGCATATTTTGAAGAAAGATGTCGCCAGCGGGCTGGCCGTCATAAACAATGTCGCTGTCGATGGAGTCGACCTTCGTCAATTCACCCGGGGACTGGTCGATTATCTAAGGGATATCCTTCTGGTCAAGTCAGGTGCCGGAGAAACCTCAGACTTTCCCGCCGATACGATCAAAGCGATTAAGCAGCTCATATCAAACGTATCATTGGGAGAGCTGTCAAAGGTAATAAGACTGTTCGCTCAGGTTGATTTCCGCGCAGACCCACAGTCCACCCTGCCTTTAGAGCTTGCCCTCGTTGATTCATCCCTGGCCGCTGCTGAGAAGCCCAAGAAGGCATTGCCTGAGAAGACAGCAGATATAGAGCCGGCGATAAGCACCGTCCAGCCTCGCAAAACAGAGAGCGCCAAAGAGCCAGGCGCTGTCGTTCCACCTGTAGCCGCTGAACTGCCACCGATAAAGGTCAGTGCGGCCACCAGGCAACCGCCCCCTCAAAACATCGAACAGATTCGTCAACGCTGGAACGATTTCATCAATGCCTGTAGAGGGGTAGGTTCCAGCGGCAATCTGGATGCCCTTTTAAGAAAAGCATGCGAGGCTATATCTCTCGAAGGCGATACCCTGGTTTTGGGTTTCTACCATGAATTTCACAGGAGTAAGATAGAGGACCAGAAGTATCGCCATCTGGTGGAGGACAAGTTGCACGATGTTTTCGGCGTTCCTTATCATGTGCGCTGCGTTCTGACCCCGAAAGATAAGGAAGCTAAACCACAGCAGCAGGCACACAATCCTGTGGTAAATGCGGCTTTGGAGATGGGAGCCCGGATTATAGAGGAGGAGCACAAACATGATGAATAAAGCGATGTTGCGCCAGGCACAGCAGTTGCAAGCTAAATTGGCCAAGGCTCAGGAGGAGTTGGAGAAGGCTACAGTGCAGGCTAGCTCCGGCGGCGGTGCAGTAACTGTGGTTGTCAGCGGTCAGCAGAAGATAATCTCTATCAAAATCTCTCCCGAGGCCGTCGATCCCAAGGATGTGAGTATGCTCGAGGACCTGGTGATGGCTGCCATAAACGAAGGGCTGGAGAAGTCTAAAGAGCTAGCTGCCGACCAGCTTGGTGCTATAACAGGAGGGCTTAAAATCCCGGGCATGCCCTAAATCATTTTAAACAGCACTACATTATCTTCCCTTCGGATTTCAAATTTGGGAAGGATTTAGAGATTTGAAAATCGGATATATACCTGCTGCGGAGCCGGTCTCCCGTTTAATTGAGGAGTTGAGCAAGCTTCCCGGCATCGGGCCCAAAAGCGCAGCACGGCTCACTTACCATTTGCTGCGCATACCTGAAGCTGAGGCGCGAGCTCTAGCCGAAGCGATAATTGCGGTCAAAGAGAAGACCGTCTTTTGTGACTCATGCCAGAACATTACCGACTCTAATCCATGTGCTATATGTGCCAGCAAGGAGCGAGACCACAGCATCATATGTGTGGTCAAAGAGCCACTGGATATCATGGCCCTGGAGCGCACCGGCCAATTCAGGGGACTCTATCACGTGCTCCACGGTGTGCTCTCTCCTATGGATGGGATCGGCCCTGACGACCTTAAGATAAAGGAGCTTTTGCAGCGACTCAAAACGAGCTCTGTGAAGGAGGTTATCCTGGCCACTAATCCTAACCTCGAGGGAGAAGCAACAGCGATGTACCTTCAGAGATTGCTTTCTCCTTTTGGAGTCCGGCTTACCAGGCTTGCCCGCGGGCTGCCTGTCGGAGGCGACCTTGAATACGCGGACGAAGTCACCCTTACGCATGCCCTTGAGGGCAGGCAGGAGATGTGAACAGAAATTTAGTGTAGGTGAGTCACATGCAACTAATTAAAACAACAAAATCCCTTTGCCCCGTAGATTTGAGAGTTTTGGATGCTGAGCTGTGGGAGGTCGATGGGCAGGTTCTGATGAGGAAGAGTTGCCCCGACCACGGAAGTTTCGAGGATGTCTATTGGAGCGACTACAAAGAATATCTGAGGGCAGAACAATATAGAGATCATGGTATCGGATTAAGCAGGGGGAGGGAACCTAAAGTCGGCTGCCCACGTGACTGCGGCCTGTGTCAGAACCACAAGACTCACACTACGCTGCTCATCATTGAGTTAACTAATAGATGCAATTTACGCTGCCCGATATGTTTCGCCCAGGCAGGCGCAAAAAACGGCACTGGAGACCTGAGTAAGGAACAGATAAGGTCGATATTGGAATATGCTCAGGAGATCAACCATCCCCTCAGGGTTAGAGGGGTTGGGAACAGTGGTGGGGAGCCAACACTGAGAGACGACCTGCCGGAAATAATACAGATGGAGAAAGAGCTTGGTTATGATTACGTGCTAATCATGACCAACGGGCTGAGGCTGGCACAGGATATCGATTACTTTAAGAAAATTCGCGACCTCGACGCATGGCTGTATCTCCAATTTGACGGCATCACTCCCGAACCATATATAAAAGCAAGAGGCCTCGACCTGTGGCCACAGAAACAAAAGGTAATAGAGAATGCCAGAAAAATAGGCTATAACAAGATTGCGCTCATACCTACGCTGGCAAAAGGGATTAACGACGATCAAGTCGGCGACATGATAAGATTCGCTGCCGAAAACTCGGATATAATTAAGTTTCTTGTGTTTCAGCCTGTCAGCTTTTCGGGAAGGATAGACACAACGAAGTTGAAAGAGATGCGGATAACCAGCTCGGATGTTGTAAGGCTGGCTGAGGAACAAACCAGAGGTGAAATTAAGAAGGGCGATTTCTTCTCCCTGCCCATGAATCAGACGTTAGCCAGAATGATAACCAAAGGCGGTCAGAATCAGGATTTCTGCGTTCATCCCCACTGCGGATTGATAACCATTGTAGATTACGAAAAAGGGAAGCTGGTCCCTGTGCCACGCTACATAGATAATGAAAAACTCTATAAAAATATGCGCAAAGGCTTCGAGCTTAAATGGTCAAGGCCGAGGATGATGTGGTCTCTCATGACTAGCTCGATACTGCATATCAGTCCCAAGCTCTGGTTCAAGCTTCTGCCCAAGTTGCTCACGACCAGAAGTTCCAAGTCAATTACTTCGCTGCTGACAAACTGG
>JBBIRL010000181.1:0-3983 GCA_037441825.1 Dehalococcoidia bacterium
CCCCAGTTCCATCAGTTTGCCGCCGGGGTGCTTCCACCTGGTGGTCAATATTTTTGCCTCTCGTTAGTTCTGCGGAGTTAATTGCTTCTTGCTCATTGTATACTAAAGAATCTTTTGCGACAATATTTATTCCGAGGTTATATTAAAATTGCACAAGACACGAGGGGCGCACTGCTGTGCGCCCCTACATCGGGACAGGCTGGGGAGCCTGTTCCACCATTTTGAATTTGCTGCATTGAGATTACGAGGGCGGGTTTCCCAACCCGCCCTACAATTGGGTTCTTAATCCCCCTCCCTGAACAAATGAGGGACAAGTTCGGGGCGAACGGGGGAATGTTGTAAGAAGTCGGTGAGATTGCCACGTCGTCCCGATTCATCGGGACTCCTCGCAATGACATATCTATATGTCCAGGTTCCTCACCTGGCGGGCGTGGGCCTGAATGAAGGCTTTCCGGGGAGGCACCTCTTCTCCCATCAATGTCTCGATAATCTCGTTGGCTTTCACCGCATCCTCGACCGCAACCTGAAGCAGTATCCTGTTCTTGGGGTCCATAGTGGTATCCCAGAGCTGCTGCGGGTTCATCTCGCCCAGCCCTTTATATCTCTGAATCTCCACCCCCTTGGCCGTCCCCAGCTTTACCAGAAGCTCGTCCTTCTCTTTGTCTGTATAGACCCAGTGGTCCTCCTTGCCCTTCTTGATGCGGTACAGAGGCGGTTGGGCGATGAACAGGTGCTCTTTCTCAATAAGCCCGCTCATGTGGCGGTAGAAGAAGGTGAGCAGAAGAGTACGGATGTGAGAGCCATCGACGTCGGCATCGGTCATGATTATCACGCGGTTATAGCGGAGCCGGGAATGGTCGAACTCGGTGCTGCTGCCTGCCCCCAGGGCGGTAATCAGGGCGCGTATTTCCTCATGGGATAGCATCTTCTCCGGACGTGCTTTCTCCACATTCAATATTTTGCCCTTGAGCGGCAGGATAGCCTGGAAGCGGCGGTCTCTGCCCTGTTTGGCTGAGCCCCCTGCGGAGTCTCCTTCCACTATGTACAGCTCGCACTCAGCGGGGTCCTTCTCCGAGCAGTCGGCAAGCTTGCCGGGTAGGGTACCGGTATCCATGAGCCCTTTTCTGGTGACCAGGTCGCGAGCCTTGCGCGCCGCCTCCCTGGCGCGAGCAGCGGTAAGGCACTTCTCCATGACCCTCTTGCTCTCGCTGGGGTGCTCCTCCAGATAAGTCGCCAGTCCCTCAGCCACCACCGACTCCACCAGGCTTTTAAGCTCCTGATTGCCCAGCCTGGTCTTGGTCTGGCCCTCGAATTGAGGATGGGTGAGCTTGACACTGATTATAGCGGTCAACCCTTCCCTGACGTCATCTCCGGTGAGGTTGGCTTCATTGTCCTTGAGGAATTTATACTTCCGGGCATAATCGTTAAGGACGCGTGTCAGCGCGGAGCGGAAGCCGGTAAGATGGCTGCCGCCGTCCAGGGTATTGATGCAGTTGGCGAAGCTCAAGGTGGCCTCAGTGAAGCTTTCGTTATACTGGAGGGCAACCTCCACAAGCGTGCTATCGAGCATCTTGGTGATGTAGGCTGGCATCAACTGCAACACGGCCCGCTTGCGGTTAAGGTGGCGCACGAAACTGACTATGCCACCCTCGAAGTAGAAGGTTTTCTCTATGTCGCGGCGCAGGTCTTTGAACCAGATCTCCACCCCTTTATTCAGATATGCCATCTCGCGGAACGATTGCGCCAGTACCTCGAAATTGTAATCAAGCTTGTTGAATATCTCTTCGTCAGCGAGGAAAGTCACTATGGTGCCGCTGCCATCGCTTTTCCCGACTGCTTTTACCGCAGCCTTGGGCGTTCCGCGTAAATACTCCTGGAGGTAGAGCTTGTTATCTCGTTTCACCTCTACCTTCATCCACGCAGAGAGTGCGTTTACCACTGAGGCGCCGACTCCGTGCAAGCCGCCGCAGACAGTGTAGCCGCGGCCTCCGAATTTACCGCCGGCGTGCAGGGTGGTCATCACCGTCTCCAGGGCTGAGACCTTGGTGACCTGGTGGATTTCGACAGGTATGCCCCTGCCGTTATCAGCCACTCTTACCGAGTTATCCTCGTGAATAGTGATCTCGATCTTATCGCAGTAGCCGGCCATCGCCTCGTCTATGCTGTTATCTACGATTTCATGGACAAGGTGATGCAGCCCGCGCTGGTCGGTGCTGCCGATGTACATGCTGGGGCGCAGGCGCACTGCCTGCAGTCCATCCAGCACCTGAATATCTTGCGCGGTATAAGTGTTGTGGTTTTTGTTTTGTTCCATTTATCGTCCGCTCAAAGCCA
Organism: Dehalococcoidia bacterium; assembly: GCA_037441825.1. Lineage (GTDB taxonomy): Bacteria > Chloroflexota > Dehalococcoidia > SZUA-161 > SZUA-161 > JACWAE01. Next base: position 2,335 of record JBBIRL010000181.1, read on the forward strand.
TACCGATTATGCAGAAGTATTGTGATAGGAGCAAAGATCCCCGAGGAGATGATGGGTTTGCTACAGCATATAGTCTAATAGAGGTTTTTGCAGCCAGCCTTTCAGTCGCGCCCATTAAGTTATTCTATCACATTTTGAGGCAAATGTGAAGCCAGCCAGCTCACTTTATTTAACTAAACACCCCAAAGTGCCGGCGGCTGAAGAGCCCGGTTACGCCAGCTTCACCTCCCCCGCAGCATCGGCACTCAGGATAGCCTGGAAATCGTAGCCCCTGCGCCTGATCTCGTCTGAGCCACCCTGGTGTCGGTCCAGGAGCACCACTACCTTGACCACCTGGCAGCCCTCCGCCTCCACCGCCTCTATGGCCCGCAACACCGAGCCTCCGGTGGTGATAACATCGTCCACTATAGCAACCTTAGACCCCTTCTTCAGCGGGCCCTCGATGCGCTTCTGTGTGCCGTGCCCTTTGGTATCTGCCCTGACAATGAAAGCAGGGATAGGCTTGCCCTCCAGGTGGCTGACCACAGCCACTGCTGAGACCATGGGATCAGCCCCCATAGTCATGCCCCCTACGGCCTCCACCCCGACCCCCTGTAGAATATCGAAAATCTTCTTCCCGATAAGATAAGCGCCCTCCGGCCACAGAGTCACCAGCCTGCCATCGAAATAATAAGAGCTCTTCAACCCCGAAGAAAGGGTAAATTCGCCATGAAGGATGGCGTGTTCCTTGAAAACCTCAAGCAGCCTTTTATCATCAGCCTTGGTCAATTCTCAACCCTCCTTTGACCGTTCGTGGTGAGCCTGTCGAACCATGAACGGCCCTTCGACAAGCCTGCCCTGAGCTTGCCGAAGGGCTCAGGGCGAACGGACAAAACACGCTTTCCAATTGTCATTCTGACCCTGAACGAAGTGAAGGGGAAGAATCTCCGAGACCCTTCGCTACGCTCAGGGTGACATATAAAGCCTGTGCTTCTGAATATACTTCTCCACCGCCTCAGGCACCAGGTAGCGGATGGAGAGACCCTGAGCAACACGCTTCCTGATATCGGTGGAGCTGATGTCTATCTGAGGCACATCCACGGACATGATGCGCTTGGATGCCCCGGGGACGGAGGACTCCAAGTTGCGCAGGTCGACTCTTTTATGGGCAGGCCGTCCCATCCCCACCACCTGGCATATCTCCAACAGCCGGGCCGGCTCTTTCCACTTAGGGAATTCCGCCAGGGCATCAGGCCCCACGATGAAGTAGATTTCTGCTCCAGCGCCCAGCTTAGACTTCAACTCCAGTACAGTGTCTATACTATAGGACAGCCCGGGGCGGTCGATCTCCATAGTAGATACCTTGAAATAGCGATTTGAGGCAACAGCTAATCTCACCATGGCCAGCCTGTGTTCCGCCGCGCTTATGGGCTTTTCCTCCCTGAGCTTGAGCCAGGGCTGCCCTGCCGGAATGAAAAGCACCTCTTTCAGCCCCAGCTTCTCCCTGATATTCTCGGCCACAATGAGGTGTCCCAGATGTATGGGGTCGAAGGTGCCTCCCAGAACACCTATCCTGCTACCGGTCATGCTTTTTCTCCCTGCTTTCCGGCTTTCCTGGAAGATAAGGGGCGAGGTCGAAACACCTTGAATTCCGCCTCCTTCGCCTTCGA
>JBBIRL010000182.1:0-3911 GCA_037441825.1 Dehalococcoidia bacterium
AATACGAATGTAAGCTGTTTCTTACCACTTTTCCTGCTGTAACCGGGCTATGAGCCACTTCTTCAGCCGCTCGTCCAGCTTGCCCACCCAGGACTCAATCTTCCGAATATCGCCGCTGGCGATGGCTGCCTTCTCCTCAGGAGTCAAGTCGTATTCTTTCAGCGCCTCGACAGGATTCTCCGCCAGCCTGGCGAAGAAGGCGTTATCCTGAGAGGCCCTATCCAGTACCGCAAGCACTGCTTTGACTGCAGAGACCTTGAACTCGGGGATCTTCGCCGATGGGTCCGAGGCAGTGCTGGTCACAACGTTTACCGGCAATTCGCTCCAGTGGAAGGCCATAAAGGCGAGACCTGGCGCAGTTTCATCCGTTATGCGAACCGGCGCTTCTATTTTACCACGCTCGGATGCTACGGCGACTATGTCACCATCCACGATGCCGAGCTTCAGCGCATCGTCGGGATGAATGTCAATAGTGCCTGTGGGACACAGCTTGTCCAGCACTTCAGAACGACGGGTCATGCTGCCGGTATGATAGTGCTCCAATATCCTTCCTGTGGTAAGGATAAGCGGGAACCCTGGGGAGGCTGATTCTGCCGGAGCCTTGTATTCCACGGCATGGAATTTACCCAGCCCGCGAATGAATTTGTTCTGATGCAGGACGGGGGTTCCGGGATGGTTCCTATCCGTGCAGGGCCATTGCAATCCATAACCATTCAGTCGGTCATAATGAATACCGCCGTATATCGGAGTCAGCGAGGCAATCTCCTCCATTATCTGTTCGGGGTTCTTGTAGCCGAAACGATGGCCCATCTTCTCGGCCAGCAAAGTGATAATCTCCCAGTCCGGTTTAGCCTCGCCCGGCGGCTCGACAGCCTTTCTCACCCTCTGCACGCGCCTTTCGGTATTAGTGAAGGTGCCATCTTTTTCAGCGTAAGCGGCTGCGGGCAATATGACGTCGGCGATGACGGCTGTCTCGGTGGGGAATATATCCTGTACCACCAGGAACTCCAGGTTGGTCAGGCTTTGGCGGGTGTGTCGCATATCAGGGTCGGTAATGATTGGATTTTCTCCCATGATGTACATCGCCTTGATCCCACCCTCCGGCTTGGCACTCATCATTTCGCCCATAGTAAGTCCGGGTTTTGCCGGTAGAGTGCTGACACCCCAGGCGGCCTCAGACGCCTTCCTTTTCTCCTGGTCGGTTACCGCCTGATAGCCTGTAAGGACGTTAGGCAGGGCTCCCATATCGCAGGCCCCCTGGACGTTGTTCTGGCCTCTTAGCGGGCTCAAGCCGGTGCCCTCCCGTCCGATATGGCCAGTCAGCATCAGCAGGTTAGCCAGGGTCTTAACGTTATCCGTGCCTGTGGTGTGCTGGGTTATGCCCATGCCGTATAAAACGGCGGCCTTATCGACACCGGCAAGCAACCGAGCAGCCTTTATTATGTCAGCCTTGGGTACGCCGGTTATCTTCTCAGCCATCTCCGGTGTGTATTTCTTGACGGTCTCCGCCAGTTGCTCGAAGCCCTCGGTGCGTTCCTGGATGAACTTCTTGTTATGCAGGTTCTCCTCGATAATCACCTGCATCATGGCGTTGAGCAGAGCCACATCTGTTCCGGGCCTATGGCGTAAATGTATGGCTGCCATTTTGGCAAACTCGGTAGTGCGCGGGTCGACGACTATAAGCTTGGTGCCCTTGAATTTCACCCCCTGACGGATGAGCCGTCCGATAAGGGGATGGCACTCAGTGGTATTGGAACCTATCACGAAGAGTAGGTCAGCTTTGGTGAAGTCAGCGATTGAGTTGGTCATCGCTCCGCTTCCGAATGCTTGGGCCAGACCGGCCACTGTAGGGGAGTGTCAGAGACGGGCACAGTGGTCGATATTGTTGGTTCCGATAACCGCCCGCGTGAACTTTTGCAGGAGGTAGTTTTCCTCGTTGGTGCACTTGGCTGAGCTTAACACCCCGATGCTGTCAGCTCCGTATTTCTCTTTAATCTGGGTGAGTCTCTTGGCGACCAGGTCAAGCGCCTCATCCCATGTGGCTTCGCGGAATATATCTTTGAAGTTGCCGTTAACCTGTATGTCTTTGCCCTTGCCCTCTTTTCTGATCAAGGGCTTGGTCAACCTGCTGGGATGGCTGACGAAGTCGAAACCGAAGCGCCCCTTGACACAGAGGCCGCCCTTGTTGACAGGGCTCTCCTTATCGCCCTGGACCTCGACGATCTCATTGCCGCGCATTCCCAGATATATCGAGCAGCCGACGCCGCAATAAGGGCATATCGTTTTGACGTGGCGCGTCGCCTGCCTGGTGCGCTTGGGAAGCAGTGCCCCCGTGGGGCACCTGGCGATGCACTCGCCGCAGGACTCGCAAATCGAATCATGGATTGGCTTATCGCCGAATGTGCTCACTTTGGCTGCGTAGCCGCGGTATGCCAGGTCGATGGCCCCCACGCCTGCTATTTCCTGACAGGCGCGCACGCATCTGCCGCAGAGAATGCACTTGTTGTGGTCGCGGTCGAAGGCAGGGTGGCTTTTATCAATAGGGAGCACTCTCGTGCCCTTGCGCAGTCGGTCGAAGTGTTCCTGATCCATGCCCAGGTATCGAGCGACTTTTTGCAGCTCGCACTGCTGGTTCTTGGCGCAGGTAAGGCACTCGCCAACGTGGTTAGCCATGATTAGCTCCATGGCTATGCGGCGTGCCTGGTTTACCTTGGTCGTCTCGGTATGCACCACCATCTTATCTGCTGCCGGAGTGGTGCAGGAGCTGACTATGCCGCGCATTCCGTCAATCTCAACTACGCAGAGCCGGCAAGCCCCGTAGGGTTTCAGGTCGGGGTCATAGCAAAGTGTAGGGATATATATGCCAGCGCCCAGTGCCGCCTCCAGCACGGTGATCCCCTTGGGCGCTTCGACCTTATTGCCATCAATGGTCAGGGTGATGGTCGCCACTTTTTTCTCTTCCGCGGTAGTTGAGGCAGTCGTAGTCATCTGATTCCTCCCTTTACTTAGGCCTTACCGCCTACAGGAACCGGCTCCGCTAATGCTTTCACAGGCACTCCCGATGAGATTGCTACTGCGCTGAACTTGGCCGGGCAAACATCAAAGCATGTCCCGCATTTTATACACTTGCTCTGGTCTATGACATGCACCATGCGCTTGCCGCCCTTGATTGCTTCGGATGCGCAGGCCCTGGCGCAGATACCGCAGCCCTGGCATTTCTCGGATATGATGTAGTAAGAGACCAGTGCCCGACAGGCTAAAGCCGGACATCGTTTCTCATTTATATGGGCTTCATACTCATCCCTGAAGTAGCGAATAGTGGTCAGTACCGGGTTGGGAGCTGTCCCGCCCAGGGCGCAAAGCGAGCCGTTCTTTACCGCATCGCCTACTTCCTGAAGCAGTTCGATGTCTCCTTTTCTACCTTTCCCGTGTACTATTTCCTCCAATATGTCAAGCATTTGTTTTGTGCCCAGTCGACACATTACGCATTTGCCGCAGGACTCGGATTGAGTGAAGTTAAGGAAGTATCTCGCTACATCGACCATGCAGGTAGTCTCGTCCATCACCACCATTCCGCCGGAGCCCACTATGGAGCCGGCGGCGGCTAAAGACTCGTAGTCAACAGGCGAATCGAGGAAGCTGGTGGGCAGGCAGCCGCCTGATGGCCCGCCGGTTTGCGTTGCTTTGTATTTCTTCCCTCCCGGGATTCCGCCACCTATTCCGTAGATAATCTCACGTAAGCTGATGCCCATAGGCACTTCGATAAGCCCCGTGCGCACTACCTTCCCTACCAGGGAAAAGGTCTTGGTGCCCTTGCTTTTCTCGGTGCCGTAGCTGGCGAACCAGCCTGCGCTCTTCTGAAGTATGGCGGAGACATTGGCCCAGGTCTCCACGTTGTTGATATTGGTGGG
>JBBIRL010000183.1:0-3631 GCA_037441825.1 Dehalococcoidia bacterium
CAGTAGCTGGCCTCTCTGATGATATCCGCTATCTCGGCGAATCTGGTGGATAGCTACTGGGCGGGGACAGAGGGGAAGAAGCTAATCGGAGGAGTTCATATCTCCAAGGCAATTGAGCAGAAGGAATATCGCTCGAATCTCATTCATGAGCGCATAAAGGAGATGATAAAGCGCGGCGTCCTGAAAATAGACACCGATGGCGAGGCAGTGGGACAGGTGAACGGCCTGTCCATAATTGCCCTGGGCGACATCGACTTCGGCAGGCCCAGCCGTATCACCGCCAGCATAGCCGCTGGCCGCGAGGGACTTATCGACATCGAGCGAGAAGCCAAGCTGGGCGGGCCTATCCATACCAAAGGCGTGCTCATCCTCAGCGGTCTCATGGCGGAACGCTATGCCAGCAATGCGCCTCTTTCCCTCAGCGCCCGCCTCGTTTTCGAGCAGAGCTATGAGGAAGTAGAGGGTGACAGCGCCTCCAGCACCGAGTTCTACGTGCTTCTATCCGCCCTGGCGGATGCCCCCATCAAGCAGGGCATAGCTGTTACCGGCTCCATCGACCAGAAGGGCGATGTACAGGCTATCGGCGGGGTGAATCACAAGATCGAGGGATTCTACGAAGTGTGTAAGGCCAAAGGGCTGACAGGTAAGCAGGGCGTCATCATCCCTGAGAGCAATGTTGAAAACCTGATGCTCAAGGAAGAGATGGTGGAGGCCATAAAGAAGGGCCAATTCACAGTGTACAGCGTAAAGAATGTAGATGAGGGCATACAAATCCTCACCGGCATCAAAGCAGGAAGGAAGCTCAAGAGCGGCAAGTTCGAGAAAGACTCCATCAACGGGCGTGTTCAGGAACGCCTGGAGAAACTTGCCAAGGGCATGAAGGAGTTCGAGAAGAAAGAAGAGCCGAAGAAGAAGGAGTCAGCAAACAATAACAAGGCATCCTGATAAAATGTCATTCTGACCCTTCCCAGAAGGGGAAGAATCTAGTACTTAGTTGCGATAATCATCGCAATGCTAACGAAGGGTTACGAGACCCTTCGCTACGCTCAGGGTGACAGTTCTTAGTTGTCATTCTGACCCTGAACGTAGTGAAGGGGAAGAATCTCGTTTATTACGCTTTCTTGCGCAATTAGGTACTAGCTGGGAGCATCCATTTCAGGCGGGTCGCCCACCTTCGTTTCCATAGGGGCACGGCATGCCGTGTCCCTACTTATGTGTTATAGGGGAATTGAATGTATAATATAGTTAGTAGGATATTTAGATAAAGCAAACCGGAGGTAAACCTTTGACAACCGAAGAGCAGATTAGAGAAAAACTCGATGAAGTGCTTGTACCCGGGGTGATGCGCAGCCTGGTCAAGCTGAACCTGGTACGCAATATCTCGGTATCCGATGGCAAGGCAAGCATCAGCCTGGCCTCGACGGCGCTCAGCCCGGAGTCTCAGGACTGGCTCAAAGTCGAGGTAAGTGAAACTACCCAAGGGCTACCCGGGGTAAAGCAGGCTACGATAGATTTCGTTGAGGCCACGCCCAAGGAGCTAAACGAAGTCAAACATATGGTCGCTATTATGAGCGGCAAAGGCGGTGTGGGTAAGTCACTGGTGACCAGCCTCATCGGGGTATCCCTGGCCCGCCGCGGCTACGAGGTAGGTATTCTGGACGCCGACATCACCGGGCCCAGCATACCCCGAATATTTGGCATTGATAGCCGCCCTGCTGGCAGCGAGAGCGGAGTACTGCCTGTGCTGTCCCACCTCGGAATCGGGATAATGTCCGTTAACCTTATTCTGCCCCATGAGGATGACGCAGTCATCTGGCGCGGCCCCCTTATCGCCAGGACCATCACCCAGTTCTGGGAGGACGTGCTCTGGGGCAAGCTCGACTATTTGTTGGTAGACCTGCCGCCCGGAACCGCCGACGCCCCGCTGACCGTGATGCAATCATTGCCTCTTACGGGCGTGGTTGTTGTCTTCAGTCCTCAGGAGCTGGCAGCGATGGTGGTAAGGAAAGCGGTACAGATGGCTCAGAAGATGAGCGTCCCCATACTGGGGGTGGTGGAGAATATGAGCTACTTCATAGTGCCCGGCAGCGATAAGAAGATAGAGATTTTCGGCAAGAGCAAGGCACAGGAGATGGCAAAAACAGCAGGCGCTCCATTGCTGGGGCAACTGCCCATAGACCCGGAGTTGGCACGGCTCTGTGACGAAGGCAATATCGAGTGCTACGAGTCCACAGCGCTCACCGGCCTGGCCGATGCCTTCCTGAAGGCTATGTTGGCAAAGGATTAAAGATGTAGGGGCGAGGTTCAAACCTGCCCCAGCCGTTCGCCCTGAGCCTGTCGAAGGGTGAACGGTCATGTCTCGTTCATGGTTCGACAAGCTCACCACGAACGAGGAAATCTCCTCGTTGTTGGAGATATAATTAAGAGTTCAATTATGTCAGACGAGCCGCAGAAACAGGACTTTACCGGTTTCAGTCAAACAGTGATCGACCATGCCCGGAACCCCAGGAACGTGGGCACTATCCCCAACCCCGATGGCTATGCCAGCGCTGTCGGCTCCTGCGGCGACATCATGGAAATCTGGCTACGAATAAAGGGGGACAAAATCCAGAACATTACCTTTTCCACCACTGGCTGCGGCCCCACCGTCGCCGCCCTGAGCCTGGTCACCGAGCTAGCCAAGGGCAAGACCATAGCCGAGGCCAGAAAAATCACTCCTGAGTATGTGCTGAACGCCCTGGGCGGCTTGCCCGAGGAGAACGTTGAATGTGCTGTCCTGTCTGTGACCATACTGAGGGAAGCTATCAGGGACTATCTCGCCTTCAAGAACGAACCCTGGAAAAGAATGTATCGCCAGCAATACTAAAAAGAGGCATAATTGGAGACCCGAATCGAGCTTATCCCAACCCTCGACCTATGCATAGAAGGCACCGCCAGGCAGGAATTCAAGAAGAGTGCCGATGAATACATGCAGCTTGGCCGGAAGGACAGGAAGCTCGAAGAAAAGATAGAGTTGCTCAGGTTGTTTCTGGAAACGGCGGACTTTCGCAAACTGAGGGCGGAAAGCGAGAAGCACCTGATAGAAGGCAAAAATGTCAAGTTTATCTTGACCTCGGAGAAAGGTAAGCCCAGGTATGAAATGAAAATAGGGGTAGGTCGGAGCACCTGCTCCGACCTGGAATTGAAGGCGTAGGGGCACAGCACGCTGTGCCCCGGGATGTCCAGCATTATCGTTTTGGTGCCTTCGGTACGTAGAATCCCCGGCCAACCTTCGGTACATAGAAGTCACTATTCACCTTGGGCAGATAGAAGTCCCTCCCTCTCCGTTTGGGCAGCATAAGCCTCAGGAATAGAACGAACAGTCCCAGTAATCCCAAGAAAAGTGCTGCGGCTACCCCTAAAACGAGCCAGTTCTTCTTCATCGGTTCACAACCTCGGCCTGGGCAGTCTATGAATATCGCGCAGCCCTCTAGGCAGGTAGAAATCTATTATGCTCTGACTGCTGCGCTCCGGCTCCTCGATTTCGATCTCATCGTCAAGCTCCTCCAGGTCAAAGAGCAGCCTTCGCACTTCTCTGACTATCTCGCCTCTCCGCCTTTCAAGCTCGTGTTGTCTCATTTGCCTCAACCTC
>JBBIRL010000183.1:3641-3904 GCA_037441825.1 Dehalococcoidia bacterium
TGTCAGCACCTATTGTGGCGCTTATAAATAGCTTTACCCCCCATTACCATTCCGGCGGAAGCCGGAATCCAGGACAGCTACCATCTGGATACCGACTTTCGTCGGTATGGTTGTAGAGGAGCTAACGAAGTGTTAGACGCACTAAACTAGCTCCCGCGCGCGTGCTAACCCTGGCTTAAGACCTCCGAGTTCAATCTTCTGTCCCCATTGTGGTTATCCCCCGGGGCAAACCCCAAATGATGCTGCTTTTTCCCGTTTATTCG
>JBBIRL010000184.1:0-3897 GCA_037441825.1 Dehalococcoidia bacterium
CATCCTCCTGAGTTCACTATAGGGATGAAGCTGCACAGCGACAGCTCAGGCACAGGCAGGCCTGAGCAGATACTTTCAGCTCTTGGTTTTACGGCTTACCCCAAATCGATTCACCGTACCAAGTTGATTTTGGAGAAGCAGGCTAAACCTGTTACCTAATTGATAGGCTGAGGATGTGTTAGAGCAAGCACTGGACTCTCAGAGGCAGGAGAAGGCGCGAGAATATGCCAGAATAAGGCATCGGCTTTTTTTCATTGACCTGGCGCTGGGAGCTGTTTTCCTGTTCGTATTATTGTTCAGCGGGCTCTCCAGCGGGCTGAGGAATCTCCTGGACTTCCCCCAGTCGGAGAGAGTTGCGCTGTACTTTTTAATCGTGATGTTGAGCTACGTTATCATCTCGGCCCCGCTGGATTTCTATAGCGGCTTTATACTGCCACATCGCTACGGCCTGTCTTCCCAGAGCTTGAAGTCGTGGCTGGCTGATGAGGCAAAAGGCGGGGTTCTGGCTCTGGCGCTGGGTACCGGATTGGTGGTAATAATCTATTTATGTCTTCAGGAATTCCCCCAGACATGGTGGCTGCTGGCCTTCGCCTTTGTAGTTCTCGTCAGTGTGATCTTGACCAACCTGGCGCCAGTACTGATACTACCCCTTTTCTTTAAGACCAAGCCGCTCGACGACTCCGAGCTCCGCCAGAGGCTGCTCAGCCTGGCCGACCGCTCAAAAACTAAGGTCAGGGATGTCTTCCAAATCAACTTCAGCACCAAGACTACCGCTGGAAATGCTATGCTGATGGGTTGGGGTAATACCAGGCGCATTGTTATCAGCGATACCATGCTGCAGCGCTATGCGCCCGAGGAAATTGAGGTGGTCATGGCCCATGAGCTTGGCCATCACCGCCACGGCGATATTGTCAGACTCATGGTAGTACAGTCAGCGCTGATGCTTCTGGGGTTCTACCTGGTGAACCTGGTACTTCATCGGGCTGTGCCGGGATTGAACTTCGAGGGCGTCTCCGATGTAGCAGCGCTCCCTCTGCTGGCGCTAGTTCTGGCTGCCTTTGCCCTGGTGCTGTCGCCTCTGGCTAACGCCTATAATAGACACCTCGAGGAAGCAGCAGACCGATACTCTCTGGCCGCTACCGCAAATCCCGAGGCGTTTGCGACTATGCTTACCAAGCTCACCGATCAAAATTTGTCGGAGTCAGAGCCCAGCAAATGGGTGGAGTTCTTATTTTATGACCATCCCACTTATTCCAAGCGCCTGGAATTGGCTCACCGTTATCGAAAAGAGGGTAAGCGATGAGGCTTATTTTGGTCAGACACGGAGCGACTAAGTGGAACCAGGAGCGGCGGATACAGGGCGTGAGCGACCTGGGGCTGAATGAAACAGGGAGAAAGCAGGCCGAAGCCCTGGCTCGTGCTCTCAAGGACGTTAAGGTGGATGTTATCTATACCAGCCCTTTAAGGCGGGCCCAGGAAACAGCCCGCGCCATAAGCCGCTTTCATCAGGTTGAGGTGGTGACTCTCGATGGATTGAAAGAGTTGGATGTCGGCGAAGTCGATGGCATGACATATGATGAGATGAGGCTTCGCCACAGCGAGTTTTTTACCAAATGGATGTCGGACTTCACTTCGGTGAGGTTGCCCGGTGGGGGAACCGTGCCGGAGCTTCGAGACCGATGCTGTGCCACTATTCAGGATATCGTGAAAAAACAAGAAGCGGGAACGGGGGGGAAGTGTGATAACGAAGATAAGGTGGTGATTGCGGTCACTCACTTTTTCCCTATCATATGTATTATTAGCGATACACTGGGATTGGACCTCTTATATTGCAGAAGGTTGAGGTTGGATGTGGCCTCTATGTGCACTCTCGAATTCAACCCTGAAAGAGCAGTGCTTGTCTCCTATAACGATACCTGCCACCTGAGACAAGGAATCTGATGAGTCGCCAGCAGCCGTTACCACGAAGGGTCTTACGGTTTATCCGGGAACACAATCTGGTCAGGGAAAACGAACTTTTGTTGGTAGGTGTCTCGGGTGGGCCAGACTCGGTATGCCTGATTCATATACTGGCTGGCCTCAAGAAAACTTTAGGGATAAAGCTCCATATCGCTCACCTGAACCATATGCTGCGCGGCGCTGAGTCGGATGCAGATGCTGATTACGTCTCCTCGCTGGCACACGAACTGAGTATACCGGCGACTATAGAGAGGCGAGAGGTCAAGACCTATCAAAAGCAATATCGTCTGTCTCTGGAAGAAGCGGCGCGAGAGGTAAGGTATGCCTTCTTCTCGGAGGTTGCCCGTTCTCTAGGGGGGGACGCGGTGGCGGTGGGGCATACCGCTGATGACCAGATTGAGACTATCCTGATGCACCTCGTGCGTGGTACGGGGCTTGCCGGGCTGCGCGGCATGCAGCCGCTCAGCACCTTGCGTTCTACTAACGCTGCAGAGCTAAAGATAATAAGGCCTCTGTTGGGGGTTAGAAGAGAGGAAACCGAAGCCTATTGTGCTGCCCGAGGTCTGGCACCGCGGAGCGATTCTTCCAACCTCTTACCCAACCAGTTACGAAATAAGATTCGCTTGCAGCTTATCCCACAACTTAGAGGGTATAATCCTGACATCGATGAGGCACTGCTACGTATGGCCAGCGCTGCCGACTCCGACCTGGCATACATCGAAAAAGAGGTATCACAGCTTTGGGGTTCAGTGGTTAAAGAGCAGCCTGATGGGGTAGCGATGGACAGGGCAGCGTTCTCCAAACTCCATCCCGCTTTAAGACGGCATCTTGTCCGCTCTGTACTACAGCGTTTACTGGGAGATATGCGTGACATTGAGTCAGTCCATATCGAAAGTCTGGTTGAGGCACTGGCCAAGCCAGTGGGAAAGAAACTTTCGCTGCCCAGAGGTCTGGCATTCCACGGGGATTATAGATATGGCCTGCTGACAGGCCAAGATAGCCCTGCCGACTCATTTCCTGCTCTTGAGGGGGGGCATAGTCTCCACATCCCAGGCGATACTGAGTTCTGCGGCTGGAGGGTGAGAAGCAATATCCTCAACCGCAGGCCGAAAAAAGGCTGCGAAAAGGAATTGAAGGCTTGCTTTGACCTCGATGTCGCAGGTAAGGAGATCACAGTTCGGGGACGGAGAAGCGGCGACAGGTTCCAGCCGCTGGGGATGGAGTCGCCCAAGAAGCTTCAGGATTTTATGGTGGATGCTAAGATTCCGAGTGCCCGGCGTGACCATGTCCCGCTGGTCTGCTCGCCGCAGCATATCATCTGGGTGGTGGGCTGGCGCATTGACCACCGCGCACGGGTCATGCCCTCGACCAAGCGTGTGCTCTGCCTGGAATTCGAAAGGATTGAGCCCGTTTAGAAATGAGGAGTTCATAGGGCTTTCACTTGTAGGTTGGGGTTGACAAGTTCTTCACTTAGCTATATAACGTTGCCACGGTAACTGATGAGTCGGACCTATTTCAGTATATGTAGTGGAAGGGGGCAAGCATGAAGCTGAGTGCGCGCAATGTCTTGAAGGCGAAGGTCAAACAGGTCAAGCATGGTGCGGTCAATTCAGAGGTGATTCTGGAGCTGCCGGGTAAAATCGAAGTAGTATCGATAATCACCAAGGAGTCAGCCCAGAACTTGAAGCTAGCCAAGGGCAAGGCAGTCTACGCCATCGTCAAGGCCTCCAACGTGATGATAGGGGTAGACTGAGCGATTCTGTGCCAGCAATGGCAGCAGGAATAACTGACCACATTTGGACGATTGAGGAAATCGTTACGTTAGCCAGTTAAGTGACAGTGGTATTACTTCTTGGGAAAATATCTCCCTATTCCAAAACCACCAGCTAATGAAAATGCAGCGATTAAGACATTCATTGCCATAGCACTGTCGTGTTG
>JBBIRL010000185.1:0-3842 GCA_037441825.1 Dehalococcoidia bacterium
CGCCTCTGGTAGCCGGGCCCATGCAGAGCAGCCCCTGCTCCAGCAGACATTTCTGCGGGTCAGGAATAATTTCATGGGTTCGGTATATCTTGGTTATCTTCTTATTTTCTTTCTTGCGGTCGCACTCATCGCAAAGCGTCTTATCTGAAGCGATAGTTGCGCCCACCGGCGGCAAGCTGTTGGTAGCCAGGGCATTTACAACTTTCAAGATCAGGTCTACCGTCGGCGGGCAGCCCGGCACGAAGTACTCCACGGGCACTACCTGAGCCAGGGTCAGCACGTTGTCGAAAAGCTCGGGCAGCGTAAGCTCGCCTTCAGGTACGTTTACCTTTGTTTGCGGGAGTGTTTTATTCGGGTTCTCGTTCGAAGGAGCCTCTATGTAAGCTCTCTCCATGATCTCGGCGCGGGTAGCAAAATTAGCTAACGCCGGTATGCCGCCAAAACAGGCGCAAGAGCCGAATGATACTAACACCTTGGACTTGGCGCGAAGCATTTTAGCTATATGCTCCTGCTCGGAGCTTCTGATTGCGCCATTGAACAGGCAGACGTCGACAGATTTGTCCGGCATGGCTTCGACATGATGATATTTGAAGTCCAGCGCTATCGGCCAGAACACAATATCTGCAAGTTTGGCAACGTCGAGAATCTTCTCATTGATATCAAGCACAGCGACATCGCAACCGCCGCAGGCAGCAGCCCAGTAAAGAGCTAATTTCAGCTTAGCCATGCTTCCCTCCTTGATTCCAGTCCAGGGGGCCCAGCGCTCTTACTTGCTCTGTCACATCGTTAACTATGGAAGCAAAGCGGTCTCCCTCTGAGGCAGAAACCCACTCCAACCTCAATCTCTTCTCATCAATGCCGAATTGGCCCAGCATTTTTTTGAGCAAGGGTATGCGCCTTGCGGCTTTTTCATTACCTTCCAGGTAATGGCATTCTCCGAGGTGTCAGCCACAGACAAGCACACCGTCAGCACCGGACTGGAATGCTTTGACCACGAAGGTCGGGTCTACCCTGCCGCTGCACATTACCCGTACTACCCGCACGTTGGGGGCGTACTTCTTTCGTGAAGTGCCTGCCAGGTCTGCACCGGCGTAGGAGCACCAGTTACACAGGAACCCCACAATCTTTGGCTCAAAGCTCATATCAGCACCCCTTCTACCTGCGCTAGAATCTGCTCAGTGGTGAAGTGTTTGCTAACGATAGCCCCGGCGGGACAGGCGGCGGCACAGGTGCCGCAGCCTTTGCACAGAGCCTCATTGATAACAGCGATCTTCTTAGCTTCCTCGAAAGTGATAGCCTTGTATGGACAAAGGTCGATGCATGTCTTACAGCCAGAGCACAGTTTGTCATCGACGATGGAGGTGGTGGCTTCGAGCTCGACCTTGCCCTTGCTGATAACGGAGAGCACGCGCGCTGCTGCCGCCGCCGCTTGAGCCACCGTGTCGGGTATGTCCTTGGGCCCCTGACAGCAGCCGGCAATGAAAATGCCATCCGTGTTTGTGGCTACGGGGTCTAGTTTGGGATGTTTCTCCAGGAAGAAACCATCGGCGGTCCTGCTCAGCGAGAACAGCTTTGCAACCGCACCGACATCGGCGCGTGGCTCAATGGCTGTGCTCAGAACGACCATGTCGACTGGAATACGGCGCTGTTTGCCGACGAGAGTGTCCTCACACAGCACGATGAGCTTGCCCTCCTCACCCGGTTTCTCGGCTATATCGGAGACCTCACCGGCGCGGCCTCTGATAAAGCGGACTCTTTCTTCCTGAAGCCTGTTATAGAACTCCTCGTAGCCTTTGCCGAAGCAGCGCATGTCTATATACATCTGGTAGATGAACGCATCTGGTATCTTCTCTCTGATTATGTGGGAGAACTTTAACGAATACATGCAGCAAACTCGCGAGCAGTACTCGTGGTAATTCTTATCGCGGCTGCCCATACAGTGCAGGATAGCTACGTTCTTCGGTGTTGAGCCATCCTTGAGCACAATCTTACCGTTGGTGGGACCGGAGGCGTTACTCATCCTCTCGAACTCAATACCTGTGTAGACATTGGGGTAGCGTCCATAGCCGAAAGAAGTCATGGGTGTCGGGTCGAAGGAATCGAAGCCGGTAGTAACTATGATGGAGCCAACATCGACCTCGACTATCTTCTCTTTTTGTTCGAAATCAATGGCCTTAGCTTCGCAGAATTTCTCGCAAGCCTTGCATTTACCCTTCAGGAAGAAAGTGCAGTGCTCTTTGTCTATTACGGGTATATTAGGCACTGCCTGGGGGAAAGGGGTATATATGGCTTTCCTGATGCCCAGCCCGGCATCGAACTCATTGCTTACCTTGATCGGGCATTTGTCTCTACAGACGCCGCAGCCGGTGCATTTATCCTCGTTAACATAGCGTGGATTCTTCCTGACTTTGACCTTGAAGTTGCCTACGTAACCTGATACATTCAGCACCTCGCTGTATGTCATCATCTCGATGTTTTCGTGTGACCTCACCGAGGCCATCTTCGGAGTGAGTATTCAGGCTGAACAGTCGAGGGTAGGAAAGGTCTTGTCGAGCTGAGCCATGTGGCCGCCGATGGATGGCTCCCTTTCCACCAAGTAGACTTTATGCCCTGAGTTAGCAATCTCGAGGGCTGCCTGAATGCCAGCGATGCCGGCACCTACAACCAGGGTGTTGGGGTTCATGGAGACCTCTCTGATCTCCAGCGGCTGGTGATAGGAGACCTTCCTCACTGCTGCGCTCACCAGAGCCTTGGCCTTCTGGGTTGCCTGTGCTTTATCCTCGGTCACCCAGGCCACTTGCTCGCGGATGTTGGCCATCTCCATAAGATACGGGTTTAAACCAACACTAGCCAGGGTGCGCCTGAAGGTGATCTCATGGAGGCGTGGCGAGCAGGACGATATCACTACACGGTTCAACTTCTGCTCTTTGATGTCCTTCTTGACGATGTCCTGCCCGGGGTCTGAGCAAACAAACTTATATTCCCTGGCTATTACCACTCCAGGCAGGCCTTTGGCGAATTCAACCACCTGAGGGACATCGACCGTGCTGGCGATATTTGCTCCGCAGTCGCAGACATATACACCGATTCTCTGTTCCATTTTATCCCCCCTTGGCACCTTGCAGCGATTTGGCGAGTACTTTATCGGCCGGGACTATACATCTTTCGATGCCCAAGGCCTTGTTATCTATTCCGAAGGCTATTCCCATGAGCTGAGTGAAGAACAGGACAGGTATTTTGTAATTGGTCTTGAATTTCTTATTAACTTTGCCTTGATAGAGGTCCAGATTCGCTTGACATAATGGGCAAACGGTAACCATCAGTTCTGCTCCGTTACTGACTGCGTTCTCGATCAGTCTATGGATGGATTGCAGTGCTAAGTCCTCTTCCGACAATACCAGAGAGCCGCCGCAGCAGCGCGTCTTCAGCGGGAATGGTGTGACTTTCGCTCCCAGACTTTCAACCAGTTTGTCCAGTGATTGCGGGTAGTCAGGGTGGTCGAAGCTGGGAAGGGGGCGAACTACCTGACAGCCGTAATAGGGAGCCACCTTAAGTTCTCCCAGATTCACCTTGACCTTGGATTTGATTTCTTCATACCCTACGTCATTAGCAATAACATCGAGTATATGGCGTATCTTCAGGGTTCCGTGGTACTCCAGGCCTGCAGTTGCCAGCGCCTCATCCAGGATGGCCTTCAGCTTGGTATTTTCCTGGAAGTGACGGTTGGTTTTATTCAACATGAGATAGCAGTCGCTGCACTCCGTTACTATGTCGAGCCCCTTCTTTTCAGCTAGAGCCAGGTTGCGAGCTGAATGGCACAACGAAGCTACTTCACTGACCGA
>JBBIRL010000186.1:0-3829 GCA_037441825.1 Dehalococcoidia bacterium
AGGACAGGCTCTGGCGAGATATTATCCAACCGTTCTTCCTCCTGATTTCAAGGTTTCAATTATAAGCCAAGCTCCCCAGCCAGGCAAACTTATTATCAGAGGTCGTTTAGAAACACTTTTCAACCCCCTTTATCCCCCTCCTTCCCTGGAAGGGTTGGGGGACATCCTTCGACAAGCTCAGGACAGGCCCCCAGACCCCTGGTAGAGGGAGTGAGTCCCCTCTGCACTCCCCCGTTAGTAACAAATCTCTTGTCACTTCAGAACACTATCGCAGGATGAAAAATTGTCTCAACTAACTCCATTGTGTTAAACTAAGACGACATAAGGAGAATGCACTTTGAGAATCCTGGTCACTAACGACGACGGCATCGCTGCCCGGGGGCTCTGGGCGCTGGTTCGAGAACTCAGGAGAATAGCTGAAGTAGTTGTAGTCGCCCCTGACCGCGACCAGAGCGGGATAGGGACAGCAGTCACCCTGCACCACCCTGTGAGAGTAAGCCCCGTACCGGCAGGTATTACAACGGTCAAGAGCTATTCTGTTGAGGGCACTCCTGCAGACACTGTTATCTTAGCTTTGAAAACACTATTAAAAGATGGCGTAGACATGGTGTTCTCCGGCATCAATGAAGGTTCAAACATGGGCAACGATGTGCTAATCTCAGGCACAGTGAGCGCTGCCCTGCAGGGGTACTTTTATGGACTGCCCTCTGTGGCTATCTCTGTCGGCGCTATCAAGAAAGTACGCTTCGATGTGGCAGCTAAGTTTGGCGCTCTCATAGCTCAACAGGTTGCTGCCAGCAATATGCCCCAGAAGTTTTTGCTCAATATCAACCTGCCCAACCTGCCACTTGACAAGATTGCCGGAATCGAGATAACTCGACTCGGCGAACGAAGCTATATGGACAATATCAAAGCGGGGCACGATGGCAAGAGAAAATACTACTGGATTGTGCGCGGCAAACCCGACTGGAAAGAAGTAGAGGGAACAGACATCTCCGCGCTGGGGAAAAAGAAAATTTCAATTACGCCGCTTCATAGCGACTTAAGCAGTGACATCCATCTCGAATCGCTGGGTAAAGCGTTTTCCTCGCTGTTCCAAGATTTGAGAGCAGCTAGCCCACATCCACGCGCCAGATCAAAGTAGCCCCTGACCCAAAGTGCATTGCTCTGGGTTGCCTTCCTCCTACCCAAGAGGGCGCAACTTGTTTCTCGCCGCTGTAATTTGATTATCGAGTATAGCACCTTGAGCCGCTGCGAGCTTGGCTACCGGTATTCTAAACGGGCTGCAACTCACAGAATCAACGCCGGCAGTGTGGAAAAACATGATGGAGCGCGGCTCACCTCCATGCTCTCCGCAGACACCGATTTCCAGCTCCTTCTTCTCCCTGCGGGCCCAGGTTATGGCGGTTTCCATCAGCCTGCCCACGCCTTTAACATCCAATATCATAAAGGGATTGTCCTGAAGGATACCGGCATCGAGGTATATGGACAAGAACTTCTTTTCCACATCCTCCCTGCTGAAAGAATATACCGCCTGGGTCAGGTCATTAGTACCAAAGGAGAAGAAATCGGCTACCTGAGCCAGCCTCCCTGCCCGCATGCAGGCGCGCACAGTCTCCATCATTACCCCAAACTTAACGCCCCTATCTTTAATCATCTTCTTTACCCAGAGCAGCTCCTGGGAAGTAACCACCTGCGGCACCATGATAGAGACATCGCATTTGACCTCAGCACAAGCATCCGCAATAGCATCGATCTGCATTTGGTAAATCTCAGGATAGGTGACAGCCACCCTGACACCCCGGTGACCCAGCATCGGGTTTGTTTCCCTCAGTTCGCGTATTCTTCGCTTGAGCTCTGGGTCCGTTGTCTCCGCTTCCGAGGGCAGGAACTCATGCAGAGGCAAGTCGAGAAGCCGGATTATGATTGGCATCCCCTTAAGCTCTCGGAAGATTGCCATGAAATCCTTTTTCTGCAGCTTGTGCAACAAGACCAGGGCCTCAGCCCTTTGCTCCGGGGTCTCCGCCAGTATGAATGCTCTGATAGCAGAAAGCCGTTCCTCACCGGTGAACTGCCGCTCAGTGCGGCAAAGCCCGATACCCTCAGCGCCGAACTTTCTGGCCAGAGCTACGGCATCCACTGTATCAGCGTTAGCCTTCACCTTCAGTTTCCTGAAGCTGTCAGCCCATGTCAGCAACTCTGCGAGCTGGGAGCTGCCTTCAGCTTCTGTCAGCGGCAAATCGCCGAGATAGACTTTACCTGCACTACCATCAATGGTAATGATGTCTCCCTTCTTGACAGTATGTGAGTTAACCTCGAACTTTTCAGCATGAAGGTCTATTTTCACCTCTTCAGCCCCACAGATACAGGGTTTACCCATAGCTCTGGTGACTATGGCTGCGTGAGAAGTAAGGCCGCCCCGAGATGTCAATACCCCCAGAGCGGCTGAGACACCGAGGATGTCATCAGGGCTTGTCTCGGGCCTGACCAATATCACTCGCTCATTTCTCTTCATGGCCGCCACAGCATCCAGGGTATTGAATACTACCTTCCCCGAGGTTGCCCCGGGGGCAGCGCTCAGCCCGCTCGCGATAGGCTTGTATTTCTCCGGATGATCGACACGCCTGTGCAAGAATGACCTCACATCCTCAGCAGATACCCGCAGTAAAGCTTCCTGACGCGAGATAAACCCTTCCTTCGCCATATCAACTGCGATATTAACCGATGCCTGGCCGCTGCGCTTGCCCGACCTGGTCTGGAGGATATAGAGCTTGCCTGACTCAATAGTAAACTCCACATCCTGCATGTCGCGGAAGTGATTCTCCAGTATGCTGGCTACCTCTTCCAGTTGAGCATACATGTCAGGCATCTGCGATTTGAGAGCATCCATGGTCTGCGGCGTTCTGCGACCAGATACCAGGTCCTCGCCCTTAGCTTCGGTTATATATTCACCAAAGAGTACTTTTTCGCCTGTGCTGGGATTTCGAGTGAACATCACGCCCGTCCCCGAATTCCGATCCAAATCGCCGAACACCATGGCCTGGATTATAGCAGCCGTGCCCATATCAGCAGGAATATGGTTGAGGCGGCGATATTCTATCGCCCTGGGATTATCCCAGGAATCAAAGACCTTCTTTATAGCAGAAAGCATCGCCTCCCGATCCTTCACATCGAGTACGGTATCCATCATTCCCGGCATAGACGCTGCCGCCGAGGAACGTACCGATACAGACAGCTCTTTTCCTAATTTCTTCCCGGTCTGCTTCTCCAGCGCCTCCAATGCCTGCTTGATTTCTTCTTCAGGGAGCTTGCCAGTGCGCTTATATTCCTTATAGGTCTCAACAGATACTACAAAGCCCGGGGGCACCTTGAGCCTCAACTTGGTCATGGCTACCAGGTTGGCCCCTTTATTCCCCAGAAGGTTTTTGTCGTCCCAGGAGCCTGTGAATTGATAAATCGTGGACATAGGTTACCCCTCTCCCCTAAATTTGACCCATCTCCAGTTCGTCTGAATATTCTTCTCTGAGATGGGGACTTATTCTCTTTATCTATGTAATTTCTTCCAGGGCTTCTTGCCCTGAGACAAGAAGCTAATGCGAAATATGCCGACGTGCACGCGATCCGGCGACTGGTAAATACAATTGCTCAGTATAATCCTTTATCATTCGTCGTGCACAGAACGAGGGCACAACCGAGCTAATCGTCTCTTTGATAATACTAACCCAGCCGTGTGGCACGCCACCGCGGTCTCTATCATAATAAAGCGGCACTACCTTCTCTTCCAACAGGCGGTACAACGCCTCGGCATCGGCCCTGTCTTCCTCTTCCG
>JBBIRL010000187.1:0-3825 GCA_037441825.1 Dehalococcoidia bacterium
GGCTCTCTCTAAATCATCCAGAACAGGGAGGACATTCAAGATAAGCGTAGAGTTGGCGTAATTTACTACCTCAGCCCGTTCCTGCTCGCTCCGCTTCTTATAGTTGACAAAGTCCGCCTGCGCCCGCTGCCAGTTTGCCAGATATTTCTCAGACTTCTCCTTCTCCTCAGCAAGCGCCTTCTTGACTGATTCTAATTCCTCCGGTTGTTCGACTTCTGTCTGTTCAACCTCCCCCCGTTCGACCTTTTCCTCATCTTGGGAGAAGCTTTTCTCTTTTTTGGTCAAACTATAACCCCCAACATATATTCCAAAAAAGATTTTAAACTGTCATATAAATCGAATGATGTAACTTATGTCACAAAGTCCAAAGAATCGTGGTTCCTACCTAACAGACAAGGGGCTTAAGCCCCTTGCTAAGCCTCCGCACCTCCGAACCTTATCCGTACAATTCGCTCACCAGCTCGCTCATCACGGTGGACAAGAAGCTAACAGTGGGAATAGCGCGCTGGTACTCCATTCTGGTCGGCCCCATCACACCGATGGCGCCGCCCACTTCCCCGGGGATACCATATCGGGTCAGAATCACGCTGCAGTCACGCATCACGTTCTCTTTGTTTTCCCTCCCGATAACCACCCGCACCCCCTCCCCTGTCAGCACCCTGGGCAAGAACGACTTGAGCAGGCTCTTTTGCTCCAACATCTCCATTATCGCTGCTATCTTGTCGCTCGAGGCGAATTCAGGCTGTCTGAGCATATGGCGCAGACCATCGATATAGGGCTCTTCATATTCTTCGCCCTCTTCATTCCGCATTAACTGAAATGCAGTCTTCATCACCTGCTCTTCCACAGGGGTAAGCTTCAAGTCCTTGGCAGCTATCTCGGAAGCGGTAAGCCCGGCATAAGCTGAAGTAAGCTTTCGCGCACTCGCGCTAAGCTCTTCCTGAGAGACAGTCTCCTCTAAGGTCACCATCTGCTGCCTGAGCTTCGCTTCTTTGAGAACCAGCACTAACAAGACGAGTAACTCTTGAAGAGAAACCAGCTCCAGGTGCTTGAGCCTTGCTTCAACAGGCTTGGGCAGGGTAACCAGGGCTACGTTGTGCACCATACCTGACAAAATTGCAGCAGCCAGGCGCGTCCACTCCTCAACGGCCCTCTCTACCTGGTGAAACTGGTGGCGAATCAGGAATTGCTCGTCCCGGGAGAGACGTGCATAGCTCATCAGGGACTCTATATAATGGCGATACCCCTTATCCGTGGGGATGCGTCCCGCAGAGGTATGGGGCTGCACAAGATAGCCCTCCTCCTCAAGCTCGATCATCTCGTTGCGAATAGTAGCCGGGCTCACGCCCAGCCCCTTGCGAGCCACGACATCGGAACTCACAGGGACGCCCTTGGACACATATTCGCCAATGATGATGCTGAGGATTCTATCCCTTCTTCGAGTTAGCATCTCTCTGCTCCCTTTATTAGCACTCTCATCATTAGAGTGCTAATGCTTACAATAACTCTATCACTTTACGCTCATTCTTGTCAAGAGGTTGATTCCTATCACCTGCTCTGATATACTTTTCGAATATAAGCTCTCCGGGAAAGGCATCTATTTGGCTCGATACGCAAGGATTATCGGTTGGGGCAAATACCTGCCCCAGAAGGTGCTCACAAACCAAGAACTAGAGCGCTTAGTCAATACCTCAGATGCCTGGATTATGAGTCGTACCGGCATCAGGGAAAGAAGGATTGCCGCCGATGATGAAACAGCGTCGAGCATGGCAGTGCACGCTGCCAGAGAGGCACTTAAAGTCGCTGAGCTTGAACCCAATTCCCTCGATCTGGTGATCGCAGCCACCTGCACGTCGGAGCTTATCTTCCCTGCCTGTGCCTCCCTGGTACAGAACTCGCTGGGTGCCAAAAAAGCAGCCGCTTTTGACGTCAATGCCGCCTGCAGCGGGTTCATCTACGCCCTGGCCACCGCCTGTCAGTTCATCACTGCCGGAGCCTATAACAACATCCTGGTGGTAGGCAGCGAGGTCTACTCGCGGATTCTGGATTGGAAGAACCGCAATACCTGCGTTCTCTTCGGCGATGGTGCCGGAGCGGTAGTGATACAGGCCAGCGATTCGCCGCCAGGCTCGCTTAGCTTCGTACTGGGAAACGACGGCTCCAGAGCAAATTCTATCTACACCCCGGGCCCCTGCGGCCTGAATAAGGGGCCTTACTACATCACTATGAATGGCCCGGAGGTATTTAAGTTCGCAGTAAACGTCATCTGCCTGGCGACCAAGCAGGCTGTCAAGGCTGCCGGCCTCGATTTATCCGACATCGAGCTTTTAATCCCCCATCAAGCCAATACGCGCATCCTAAAATCAGCCGCCAAGGCAATCGGCCTCCCTCTGGAAAAGGTCTTCATCAATGTGGACCGCTATGGCAATACCTCGGCAGCCTCCATCCCTATCGCTCTGTGTGAGGCCGTAGAAGAGGGACATCTTAAGGAGCATGACCACTTGGTGCTGGTCGGCTTCGGCGGCGGCCTGAGCTGGGCAGCTATGGTCATCGAATGGGGACCAGGGCAGAGAACACCGCGGACCTGAGCAGCGGCAACCACCTCCAGGGTGCCAACCCCGATGAATCCGAGGCCATCGGCCCTGTGGATAAAACAGTGGCACATCAGCGACCTGGCCGGGGTTCACATAGGGCACATCGAGCTTATCGGGTTTGGCGTTTGCGCTGTGCTCCTATTTGGTGTAAGCTGGATAACTAGAAAAATACCTTTCAAGATGTCATTCTGAGCCGAAGGCGAAGAATCTCCTATATTACCTTCGAGACCCTTCGCTCCGCTCAGGGTGACATAGAAGAATCGACACACTTGCAATTGAACAGATTGAGAGGTTAGGGAAATGGAGATAGTCTGGCTGGGACATTCCTGCTTCAGAATAAGGGGGAAGGAAGCTACTATCGTTACCGACCCCTTCGACAAAACCCTGGGCTATCCGGTGAGAAAACCTACAGCCAGCATCGTCACTGTGAGCCATAACCATCCCCAGCACAGCTTTGTGGATGGCGTTGCGGGCAGCCCCAGGGTGGTCAGCCGCCCTGGCGAATACGATATAGCCAATGTTTTCATCAACGGCATCGCCACCTTTCATGACAACGAGAAGGGCGCGATTCGGGGCAAGAACACAGTTTTCTTTCTGGAGATAGATGAAGTCAAGGTCTGCCATCTGGGAGACCTGGGGCACGTGCCTACCACAGAGCAGATCGAGCAGATGAGCGGCGTTGATATACTGATGGTGCCTGTAGGCGGAGTTTCTACCATTAATGCGGCGGCGGCGGCGGAGACCATAGGCCTGCTCGAGCCGAAGCTGGTCATCCCCATGCACTATAAAACAGATGTGGTGAAGATGGAGTTGGAGCCTCTGGAACATTTCATCAAGGTCATGGGCTTGAAAGAGGTAATCTCACAGCCGAAGCTCAACATCACCAAATCGAGTCTCCCCCCGGAGATCAAGGTCCTGGTGCTGGACTACCGGAGGGAGAGCATCCTGGAACCGGGAAAACCTGGATAATCGGATGCAACTACCACGAAGGACGTTAAGTATTTATCTGGCGAACGTAGATAATCCCGTTCGTGGTGAGCTTGTCGAACCATGAACGGGCCGTTCACCCTTCGACAAGCTCAGGGCGAACGGTGACAACAGAATCGTCCCATCAATTAGCATTCATACTAGACTCAGACTGAATAAAACAGAGAAGCCGTCCTTCCTTCAGGAAGGACGGCTTCGTTTGAACGCTCTCTATGCAACTAGCGCTTTAGGTTTTCTGCGGCTT
>JBBIRL010000188.1:0-3785 GCA_037441825.1 Dehalococcoidia bacterium
ATGACCTCGGCGCGAGGTCTACAGATGAAACCTCGGGAATGACCTGTGTAGTAAGTATATCGAGTGTCAAAGGGACGATACAGGACAGGCGTCACAAGCTGCTGGCTTAATCTGGAGTCTTTCACATCTTTCTGGGCCAGTGCCACTTTCCAATCCTGTACATCTTTACCAAGAGCATACTTGCTCCGTGCCTCTTCCGGAGGAAGAGAAGCGAAGTCGGTTACAGTATCCCAAACTTCTTGTTTAGACCAGCGGATAGTAAGGTCATCCCGTGCTGTGACAATGCCCACGCTGTTTATAGGGAAAATGTCTGTTACTCTCCATCCCTGCTCATATTCTCCTAATAGCTCCTCATCTCGTGGCACGAAAAGGTAGAAAGGGCTGTTTGGTTTTAGCTCGCTCCACTCTGAAACAGAGATATCGGTCTCAGAAAGGGCACGATATTTGCCTTCCCGTAAACCCCAGAGGTCGGCATAATATACCTTGGCAGGACCTGTTTTGCCTGGGTCCTTGATAAAAAGCCCGATGGCAACCCCCTGTTGTATATCGAACACATTTTCATCCTTGCTGCCATCGGGGGCTGTCTCCCGTTTCTTGGCGTTGCCGTGCAGGTTCAGGATATAAATCTCATCAAAGGTGTTCATCAAAGACTGGCGCATGCCCCTGAAGGTGGGGTTATCCAGATATGAATGGTTGGTGATAAAGCCTAGAATGCCCTGTCCTGTGCGTTCCACACGCCACTGACCGAAGCGGATGAACTTCACATAGTCATCCTGAAGCCACTTTGGGTTCTTCTCATCCAGGGGTTTTCCGTCCACAATCTTGTAGGTCTCTACAAGCTGCTTAGCCCAGGGACCCTTATTCGCAGAGTGCCCTGAATAGGGGGGATTGCCCAGCACTACCATGACTGGTAGGTCTTTCTTGATATGCGCGGCCGCCTCGGCTTCTTCGACTATATACTGAGCGAAGAGAAGCTCCGATTTCTTGATAGCTTCCTCTAAAGTGTTGGTGAGATAGATACCAAGCCGTGGTGGGACAGACGCCCCCGTCTGTCCTGCGCCAGAAACAGGCGAGGGCGCCTGTTCTACCGGGTAACCCGTCTCCTGCAATAGTAAGCCGAGCTTGAGATGGGCCACTGCATAGGGGGCCATAAGCAACTCGAAGCCGAACAGACGTGTTAACAGCTTTTCAGCAACATAATCGTTCCACATCCCTACCTGACTCTGTTTGACAAAACCTTCATGAATCTGCTTCACTACGTCGTATAAAAAGGTGGCAGTGCCCACAGCAGGATCAAGGATAAGCACGCTCGAGTCAGTCAGTCCTTGAGGCTTATTAAAACATGTCTTTAGCAGATGGTCTATAGAGCGAACGATGTAAGATACTACCGGCTCGGGTGTATAGTAGACCCCACGCTTTACCTTTTCCTTCTTATCATACTCGCGGAGAAAAGTTTCATAGAAATGCACCACCGGGTCTTCTCTGGCAGTGCGCTTGCCGAAGTCCTTGAGCACCGCTTCCATGTCCGCTTGGGCCAGTACCTGCGCCAAGTCATCCACCAGCCAGGAGATGCGGTCGTCCAAATCGGGGCCTGCTATGTGGTTGAACAGCTTTCGCAGGAATGGATTGGTCTTGGGCAGCAGGTAAGCTGCGTTCTGCCTGGTGAAATTACCTTTGGGATTCGTGCAGCGAGCAGCAAATAGACCATAGGCTATGGTCTGAGCATACATATCGGCGAATTGCTCTGTGGAAAGGTCGGGGATGAGATTCTCTCGAAAAGCGGTGAACTGGCTGTGAAGGCTGCCACCTTCAGTCTCCTTTTTAAAGGCATTTATGATAAGGTCACGTATCATGTGTGCCAGGCGAGCCATGCGCCCGGCCAGTTCTTTGGGTGTGCCTACCCCTTTAGCTTCTTGAGCAAGAAAGCTCGCCAGAAGCTCGGCGACTTTTGGGATTCCCTCTTTGTCCCGCTTGATTTTATTGTCTTTCGTAACTGTGCCCAGATGAGCCGTGAGGCGCTTTTGACCATCTACATACCAGCGGAATTCGAGGTAATCGGTGAGAATGAGATTGGTGAGGGAATCTTTGTATCTCTGCAACTGGTCGGTTTTCTCTGCCTCATCCAGGCTCTTGCCGATGTCCTTAGCCTCGATATAGCCGACTGTGGCTGAGCCTTTGCTGATAAGGAAATCTGGAGCGCCGCAGTCTATCCATTTGGGATTGTTTAAGACGGTTAGCCCTTCGCCGAGGGATTCTGTAAGCAGTTTCAGAGCCGGATAGTGACTGGGCTCGGTTGCTTTACCGGTATCCAGGTTCTTCTGGAGGGTATTTAAGTACTCGGCAAACTGTTTCACGTAATCGCCCATGAACGCTGTGTTCCTTTAATGCGATTTTGTGTAATTATATCGCAAGGGACTATTAAAACCAAGTCCCGTTTCATGCGCACCCTTCGACAGGCTCAGGGCGAACGGATTGGACACGCGCTGGAGCAGATGCTCCAGGCTACCCTTAGGACGGGTTTTAAACCTGCCACTACGTTATTGGGCGCGGTGCACTGTGCCCCTACCACAACATGACGCGGGGATTGCTTCGTCGTCCCGATTCATTGGGACTCCTCGCAATGACATATTATAGGGAGAGAGGCTATTTTTAAGCCGGTATGTGCTCCGGCGGTCTGACCAGGTGCATGCGAAGGGCCCGGGGTTCGCAGATGATGGTGCAGACTCCACAGCCCCAGCACTTCTGGGGGTCTACGACGGCCTTTAGCTGCCCGGAGCTTTCTTCTCTGCGCATCTCAATGGCATCGAACTG
This sequence comes from Dehalococcoidia bacterium, assembly GCA_037441825.1. GTDB lineage: Bacteria > Chloroflexota > Dehalococcoidia > SZUA-161 > SZUA-161 > JACWAE01. Next base: position 2,812 of record JBBIRL010000188.1, read on the forward strand.
GCACCGCTCCAGGCAGTCCTCGCAGCCCATACACAGGTCTGCATCAACTCGTGCTTCGTAACGGCTTTTGGCGAATATTGCATCGTTGGGCACATTGCGTATGTCGGCGGCATGCCAGATGGTGCAGCAGCAGCGGCAGCAGCTACACAACGCATAGGGTTGAGCGGCTTCGATCTTGCTGTGGTTCATCCATTGGTGGACAAGCCCATCGTCCTCATTTTTGTCAAGGATAGCCAGGGCTTCGGCTACGGAGATGCGCCGCCCGTGTCCTCTGCTCAGTGAGTACTCCGCTGATTTGGCGAACTGCAAACAATTGGCTTCGGCATCTGATTTGCGGCAGGGGTGGCCTATCATTTTCTTGTGCTTGCGGCAGGAGCAGGAGACAACCGTGATGAGCGGCTGAGCCATGACAATTTCGCGAGGGTCTTCATACGGCAAAATCTGCGGGCTATCGAGTATCGCCTTGTAGGCCGGTACAATCCTGAGACCGTGTATGCCCATCGCCTGCAAATTGCGCCACCGTTCGGCGGTCATATCGGCGTAATCGGTCTTCTTCCAGTCTTCCCAGAGGGAGAAAAGCTTTTTTGTCTCCTCTTCGGTGTATATGTCCAGGCCCAGCAAAGACTCGCTCACTTCCCACAGGCGTTCGGCGTACTTGCAGAACATATAGGAGCCGGGGTTCTTGTAGTCCGTGGGAACGATAACGCCCTTGCGATGCAGTATGTCGAGGTCATGTTTCACTGAAGCCAGGGCTATGCCGCTTTTTTGCGCCACTTCTTCGGGGGAGCCCGGCAGCAGGGTCACGAGGTGAGCCTGCTCGGGCGTCATGAGGAACCGCAGCACACGGAGGTATGATTGAGAGACGCCGAAGCCGTGCTTCGCGGCGAGTACGGTATAAGCGTCGCTGTGTGTATTCATGAGTTTCTCCATTGCCCGCGGGCTATAGAGGGTATTTCACAGGTATTGTATAACAG
>JBBIRL010000189.1:0-3763 GCA_037441825.1 Dehalococcoidia bacterium
GGTATACTAGAATCGGTCGTGATTGTAGCTTAGGTGGTAGTGTACGTGTTTCCAGAAGCAGTAACGACATCAACGATGTCATCTTCGAATCGCGCAAAAAACTGAACTAAAGTTAGTAAAAAGGGCATAGTAATATAGTAAAATATAAGCGTTTTCATCGTACTGGATACTTAACGTCTGCGTTAGCAAATCTCACCCAATAGTGTTATCGGCTCTCCTGCCGTTTCTTTGCTCTGCTTGCGTTGAAGAATAGAGCAACATGATGAGGGGCAAAGGGGAGGCAAAGTTAGAGGCTACGCCTACCTCGCCTGCAACAACAGATATGTTCTTGTAACCCGTTTCCTTGTTTGTCGTAGGAAAGGACCAAATTATTGAGGGAGGTGTAGCCATGGCTAAGGGAAGTAGAGCTAGAGGAAAGGACTTCGACGTTATCATCATTGGAGGAGGCCCGGGAGGGCTAGCTGTAGGAAGCATGCTAGCTAAGGAAGGGGTGTCCTCAGCGATCATAGAAAAAAATTCAACTCTCGGGGGTCGATATCGCTCTGTTGACTTCCATGGTGCCCGCGTAGATTGTTCTGTGCATTTTCTAGTTTCACTGGAAGGTGCCGTAGAGAAAACCTATATGTACAGACTGTTTTCTCACGTTGGGCTCCCTTTGGAATACAAAGTATTACCCTGGTCCATGGGAAAAGTCACCAAAGAAAAGCCAGGCAATGTAGATTTCTTAGCCATGGACCCGAAGCTCGGAGCAGCGAACTTCTTCGCGTTCTTCGCCTTCGCCGCAGGCGTTGAGCCGGAGGACTCGACAAAGAAGGAGCTCCTAAGGCTGGCGGATATCTGCGAGGATATGTCTGAGGAGGAATGCCGCAAGGTAGTGAATGTACCTATGTCCGACTGGATCGAGATAAATGTTGAAGACCCTATGGCCAAGTTGGTTCTTCAGAATATGGGCCCCGTCATCGGCGCTCCCATAACGGATGTCAACTTCGGAATGTTTGCCAATTCCTGGCGGACATTTAACATCTCCGGTGCCCCTCTAATCTGGTACCCCAAGAACGGGAACCTGGAAAACGCGGTGATAGCTCCTTTAACCAAGTATTACACGAAACACGGGGGAAAGGTCATCACCAACAGGACAGTCAGAAACATAATCGTAGAGAGGGGGAAGGCAAAGGGAGTACTTATTTCAGATGACCAAAACAACTCTATGTTGGAAGAATATAGTGCCCCTGTTGTTGTATGTGCTATACCGATCTTCGAAGCAGTATCCAAGAACGTCCTGGGCCGCGAGTTTCTAACGAAGGACTGGGCTGAGGCCGTTAAGCGGTTCGAAAGGCTAGCTATCTATGACCTGTCTGGGTTTTACCTTCTGCGGAAGGATATTCTGCCCAGGGGTGGTACCGAGTGGGTAAACATCTACGATATTGACTATGGAATCCCCACTTACGTGGGAGACGTGTGCTCGGGTTCATTCATCAACTCTCTCAACGAACCACCCGGAAAACAGCTTGTATGCGCCATGATCCCTGGCACATTAGGAGAGACTAACTTCGGTATCCCTGCTCGATGGGATAAGGTGATGGAAGCAGAAAAGAGGTGGAAGGATGCTGTGGAGAAGGCATTCCCAGGTTTTGCCGATGCCATTGAATTTGAGGGAAGAAACCTGCAGCTTAACTTCAGCAGATATGCATATGCAGTCGTGCCTGCAGAGGTCGATATCCAATCACCGAATATCAAAGGGCTCTACTTTGGGGGCGACTCGATTCGGTCAATAGGTACTCCCATGTCCGACAAGTGTTTTCAACTGGCTTTCCCTTTGTGTGAAAGAATCACAAAGTACATTCGTTCTTGATTTTGAAGCGACCAAAGGACAAATAGAAAGAAGGACATTATGCGTAGATTACTCCGTGTAAATCTTTCCAGCGGTGCGATAAAGGAAGAGGATATCCCCCAAAAGATAGCTACGGATTACGTAGGAGGGCGGGGCTTCGGCTCCAAATATCTGTATGACGAAGTTCCTGCAGGCACAGACCCTCTGGGCAAGCAAAATAAGCTGCTGATTGGCACAGGGCTGCTGGCGGGGACAGGCGCTCAGTCGCTTTCCAAATGGATGGTGTACACCAAGAGTCCTCTCACAGGCACCTTTACTCGCAACTGCGGCGGCGGCGATTTCGGGGCCTGGCTCAAGTGGGCGGGATTAGAGCTCATAATCCTTGAGGGAAAGGCTGCAAAACCGGTCTACCTGTACATCAAAGATGGCACTTGCGAGATCCTTGAAGCCAAAGATATCTGGGGGAAGGCAGTCAGCCAGACCCAGGAATATTTGGAAAAGAAACATGGCGCAAAAGCGCGCATGATTTGCATCGGTCCTGCTGCAGAGAAGATGGTGCGCTACGCGGGCATCTTCTGCGGCCGGCGTACTGCTGGCCGAAATGGCGTGGGTACAGTAATGGCTTCCAAGAACCTCAAGGCCATCGTCATAGAGTCAGACCGCAAAGAGGAGCTATCAGATCCCAAAGAGTTTAAGAAGCTGGTGCAGCAGCAGGTGAAGAATTACAAAGAGGGGCTGGGCTTCGAGCCGTTTCGTGATTATGGCACGCCTATGGGCGTTGATATTCCCGGTTTCTCGATGGGGTCTTTCCCGGTGCGAAATTTTCGTTCCAATGATCTGGAAGGCTGGGAGAAGCTTTCTTTCCTGCAGTATGCCGCCATCACGCAAAAGCATTCCGGATGCTATTCCTGCATGCTGAAGTGCGGGAAGATTCGAACAGTGCCGGAAGGCCCCTATGCGGGGGTAAACAGCGAGGGTCCCCATTATGAGACTATATGGGCTTTCTCAGGCTCCACAGGATGTACCGACCTCGGAGCGACAGTGATGGCAGACCACATGTGCTGTGAGTTGGGTTTGGATACCATAAGCACGGGCAACTCCATCGGCTTTGCCTACGAGCTGTTTGAAAAGGGCATTCTCACCACCAGGGACACAGACGGCCTGGTTCTCAAATACGGCGACCCCGAGCCCATGCTCAAGCTCATCGAGAAGATAGGCCGCCGCGAGGGACTGGGCGACATCCTCGCCGAGGGTACGAAGAGAGCAGCCGAACGTATCGGCAAGGGATCTGCCGATTACGCTATGCATGCCAAGGGGCTGGAGATGCCGGGATATGAGCCGCGTGCCCTGAAGGCTCTGGGCATGCATTTTGCCCTTAACAATGCGGGCGCCAACCACTGCTATGGATACGCTTCACAGGAGATAGGCAGCCCCACGCCTCGTTTGCTCGATGCCGCTGCTGACGAGGGCAAAGGCGATGTCATCAAATACAACCAGGACCATGTAGCTGCCCTGGAATTAGTGAACGCCTGCGTGTTTCCTGCCAATAACCTGGAGCTCTTCGGCCTGGAACTCATCGCCGATATGCTGGTAGCTGCTTCAGGCGAGACTAAATTCGGCAGCGCTGACTATCTATGGCATGTGGGAGAGAAGGTCTATAACCTGGAGCGGTGCTTCAATATTAGAGACGGGTTTTCACGCAAGGACGACACGCTGCCCAGGAGAATGTACACAGAGCCGTTGCAGGGCGGTCTGAGGGATGGCGAGGTCATTAGAAAACCTGACGTTATTATCGATGAATACTACGAGGCAAGGGGATGGGACAAAAACGGCATACCCACTGAGGCAACCCTTAAACGTTTGGGCCTTAATGAGTTAGACCGGGACATTGCTAAGTTCAGGCGCTAGATTGTAGGGGCGCAAGGCCTTGCG
>JBBIRL010000190.1:0-3721 GCA_037441825.1 Dehalococcoidia bacterium
GACCTCAGGGCGCTGAGCTTGCGGCTGATGCTGTTTCGAGCTATGCCCTGCTCCTGAAGCCATCCCAGATAGCGGCGCATGACGGAGCGGTCAACCTTATCGAGCGATGTCACTCCGTTGGTGTCCAGGAAATTGAGGAAGCCCTGGATGTCGGTGCTATAGTTCCTCACCGTATATGCAGAGATGCCGCGCTCCACGTCCAGGTACTTAATATACTTTTGGAACAGTTCTTCCACCTTGCTATCCCTCTTCGCCCGCTTCACCTTCATAGCTGCATTGTGTGCACTTTGCCGTCCCTTTTTTCGACAGCGTCAACAGCCCACCGCATTGAGGGCAGGGTTTCGGTAACGGCTTGTCCCATACAGCGAAGTCGCACTTGGGGTAGCTGCCGCAGCCGTAGAAGGTACGCCCTCGCTTGCTCTTCCTCTCCACCATCTCGCCCTTGCATCGCGGGCATTTTACGCCGACGTTAACCACTATGGAGCGGGCGTTTTTGCACTCGGGGAAGCCGCTGCAGGAGATGAACTTGCCCCGGCGTCCCCATTTGATAACCATGGGCCGCCCGCATTTTTCGCAGATCTCGTCCGTGGGCTCGCTGACTTTAGGGATGGCCTTGGTTGCTTTGGTAATGGTCTCCTGGAATGGGTTGTAGAACTCGTGCAGCATGGGCACCCACTCCAGATCGCCAGCGGCGATCTGGTCCAGCTTCTCCTCCATCTGCGCCGTGAAGCCCACGTTGACGATGTTGGCGAAGTGCTCGCTGAGCAGGTTCGAGACAATCGTGCCCAGCTCGGTGGGCCCCAGCTTCCCGCTGCGCCGCTCCACATATCCCCGTTCCTGGATCAGCGACAGGATGGGGGCGTAGGTGCTGGGACGTCCGATGCCCTTCTCCTCCAAAGCCTTGATCAGCGTGGCCTCAGTATAGCGCGGCGGCGGTTGAGTGAAGTGTTGCTCGGGTATAAGTTGCAGCAGCCTGAGCTGTTCTCCCTTGACCAGCTCGGGCAGTTTATTCTTCTTCTCCCCGTTCTCATCCTCGTCTTTGCCTTCCTGATACAGGGTGAGGAATCCGGGGAAGGCTATCACCGAGATTGCAGCCCGGAATAGATATTTCTCCTTGGCGGCCTTCGCCTCTATGTCCACGGTAGTGGTGTCAACCTGGGCTGCCGCCATCTGGCTGGCGACCATGCGCTGCCAGATCAGGGTATAGAGCTTCAACTGCTCAGAGTTTAGATAGGGCTTGACCTGCTCCGGCTCTCTGTGAATGGAGGTAGGGCGTATCGCCTCGTGCGCCTCTTGAGCGCCCTTCACCTTTTTGACGAAGCGCCGCGCTGTGGGTGGCAGGAAATCGTTGCCATATTTCTTGGAAATATAATCTCGCGCCTCCGCCAGGGCGGACGCTGAAACGTTAGTCGAATCGGTGCGCATGTAGGTGATGAGTCCCACATGGCCCGCTTTGCCCAGCGGCAGTCCTTCGTAAAGCTGCTGGGCGATGGCCATAGTCTGCTTGCCGCTGAGCCTGAACTTCCGCCAGGCCTCCTGCTGCAGCGTGCTGGTGATGAACGGCGGCGCTGGCTGTCGGGCTGTCCTCTTCTGGCGCACGGCGGCAACGGCGTAGCTGGCCTTTTCCAGAGTCTTGACCAGCTTCTGGGCCTGCTCTTTATCCTTGAGCTCGATCTTGTTTCCGCCGACCATGCCTACCAGCCCCGCCTTGAAGCTGGACGATTTCTTGCCTTCCTTGGCCAGCTCGGCTTCAATCGACCAGTACTCCACGGAGACGAACCCCAGTATCTCGGCCTCGCGGTCAACGATTAGCTTCACCGCGACCGACTGCACCCTCCCTGCGGAGAGCCCCGGCCGTACCCTCTTCCACAGCAGCGGGCTCAGCTTGTATCCCACCAGCCTGTCCAGGATGCGCCGCGCCTGCTGGGCGTCCACCAGCTTCAAATCGATGGAGCGGGGGTGTTTGAAGGCATCGGTGATGGCCTCCTTGGTTATCTCGTGAAACACCACACGCTTGAGGGGCATTTTACCCAGTCCTGCTGCGGCAACCAGGTGCCACGAAATAGCCTCGCCCTCGCGGTCGGGGTCTGTAGCCAGGTAGACCGCTTTGGCCGATTTCGCCCCCTCCTTTATCTCCTTTAGCACCTTCTTCTTGCCCTGTGCCACAACATACTTGGGGGAGAAATCGTTATCTATGTCGATCCCGAGTTCCTTCTGGGGGAGGTCGCGTACATGGCCCAGGGACGCCTTGACCGTGTAGTCACTCCCCAGGAACTGGCCCAGTGTTTTCGCCTTGGCCGGTGATTCAACTATGACAAGATTCTTGGACATGGTTAATTAGCTCCTAAATAGCTGGCTCTGGCCTCGCGGGCCAGGATGTAGTTCATCCCTCCCGTCTGGCGTACTATTCCTTTAAGCTCCATCATCGCCAGAGTGCTGGAGACAGTGGCGATGGGCAGAGATGAGCTGCGGCAGACCTCGTCGATATGGGTGGGCTCGTGGGAGAGGTATTTCACGATGAGCGACTCCGTCTCGTTCTCCGGCACAATCTCCCTCATCTCCATCTGTCGCGGTATCATGGTCAAATTCAATTCCTCCAGAATATCCTGGACATCGTTTACCAGCTTGGCCCCTTCTTTAATCAGGCGGTTGGTGCCGCGGCTCGTCGGAGACAGGATGCTGCCTGGCACCGCGAACACCTCGCGGTTCTGCTCCAGGGCCCGGTTAGCGGTGATCATAGCCCCGCTATCGACATCGCCCTCTATGACCAGCACCCCCAGGCTTAAGCCCGACATAATTCGGTTGCGCAGAGGGAAGTGCTCCTTCTTGGGCCTGGTTCCCGGAGGGTGTTCGCTCACCAGGGCGCCCTGCTCTATTATCGATTGTGCCAGTTTTACATTCTCCGGTGGATAGACTTCGTCCAGCCCGCAGGCGAAGACGGCGATGGTGCGTCCTCCGGACTCCAGCGCGGTGCGGTGCGCTATGGAGTCGATGCCCCGGGCCAGTCCGCTTACCACGGTGATATGGTTGCGCACCAGCTCGGTGACCAGCCGCTCGGTTACCTCCCGCCCGTATATCGTAGCCCGCCTGGTCCCCACCACGGCGATAGTCCACTCATCCTCCGGGGTGATATTGCCTCTGACGTAGAGCACCGGCGGCACATCGTAGATTTCCTTGAGCCTGGCGGGGAAGGCGGGGTCATTCCAGGTCAGCGCCTTGATCTGGTTTCGCTCCAGCTTCTCCAACTCGGCGTCTGGCGATAGGTCTGGCCGTGAGACGACTACGGCCTCGATAGACTTGCTGTCCAGCCCCGCTGCCTTAAGCTCCGCGGCGCTGGCTTTCCAGGCGTGCTCCAGGTCGCCGAAATAGCCTTCGAGTTGTGCATACCTGGCGCGCCCGATGCCCTGTATGCGGTTGAACCCCACCCGATATTTTAAGTCCGACATCTCATCCCTCTTATAGCCGAGAGATTGTATCACATATAGGGGTGGTGGGGCAACGGGTGAAGCTCCGATGTTCTACACTGTTTTGTGTCATTCTGACCCTGAACGTAGCGAAGGGGAAGAATCTCGTGCCCATTCGACTTCTCCTTCGACAGGGCTCAGGACAGGGCTCAGGGCAGGCCCATTCGACTTCTCCTTCGACAGACTCAGGACAAGGCTCAGGGCAGGCCTGTTGAAGGGTATGGCACGGCCCGAGATTTGTGTCGCAGGAATTTTAT
>JBBIRL010000191.1:0-3442 GCA_037441825.1 Dehalococcoidia bacterium
AAGCAGATTGGAGGCGGTACGATGGCCATCGAGTACAAGGACTATATAATCAATGCCAACTATCTATTTCCCCCCTCGCTGGCCGACTTCCTTGGGCCAGATGATGAAGTGCACATATTTGCCGAGGTAACGGAGCATCTTGATATAAGCAGCCTGGACTCGGACTTCAACGGCATGGGGCAGCATCCTTATCATCCCCGGCTGCTGCTCAGGCTGTTGATGTGGGGCATGGCAAATCGGGTAGTAAGTACTCGCAGGGTAGAGATACTGACACGCCGGGATGTGAGCTTCATTTACCTGGCTGGGGGACAGAAGCCCGACTTTCGGACTCTGGCGAGATTTCGGCGGCGCAACGCTAAGGAGATAAAGAGGTTGTTCAAAGAGACGGTACTGCTATGCGTCGGTCTGGGCATGGTGAAGCTGGGGCATGTGGCGCTGGATGGGACCAAGCTCAAGGCCAACACCTCAAAGCACAAGGCGATGAGCTACGGCCGGATGAAGCAGGAGAAGGAGAGACTGGAGAAAGAGATAGAAGAGCTGATGCAGCAAGCTGAAGCGGCTGACAGAGAAGAGGATAAGGCGTTTGGCAAGGATAGAAACGGCTACAATCTGCCTGAGGAGTTACGGAGACGGGAGGATAGACTGGCGAAGATAGGCCAGCTAAGGGAGGAGTTAGAGCAGGAGAAAAGGCAGGAGCAGCATCTCAGGGAAGGGCAAACACCTGTCATAGAAGACAAAGAGCAGAGGAGCTTTGCTGACCACAAAGCCCGGATGATGGTGATGAAGCGAGGGGAATTCGACTATGCCTACAATGCTCAGGCAGTCACGGATGAAGGGCATGGGGTCATCGTAGCGGCTGACCTGAGCAATGAAGCTTCGGATGTGGGCCATCTGCCCCAGATGGTGGAGGAGGTGCGGGAATTGAGGCAAGAATTAGGGAAAACAGAAGAAGAGACCACCGAGATGACTGAGGACAGGGGCTATTTCAGTGTAGAGAATATCAAGCAGGAAGGTAAGGGCATTGAGCTACTAATAGCTTCGGGGCGTGAGGGCAAAGATGAGCCGGGCAGTGAAAAAGATAAGGTTTACTCCTTAGAGAAGTTCGACTATAACAAAGAGAGTGATTCCTGGAGATGTCCTGAGGGAAGGCTTCTGGAACGGGAGAAGAGTCGTGGTAGAAAAGGCCGGCCAAAACTGAGACGCTACCTCTGTACCGATTGTAATGGCTGTTCCTTAAGAACATATTGCCTCAAGTATGGAGAGGAACGGCGGCTACTGCTGGTTAAGAGGAAACAGCTGATAAGAGCTGATATGAGGGCCAGGTTAAAGGACCCTGTTAAGCAGGCTATCTATCGCAAGCGTAAGTGGGTAGCGGAGCAAGTCATCGGGCAAATTAAAGAAGGGTTTGGATTCAGAGGGTTTACCGTGCGTGGCGATAACTTTGCCCGTGCCCAGTGGCTGTTTGTCTGTGCAGTGCACAACGTGATGAAGGCGGTGAGGTTCATCAGGGATTTACGCAAGTTGAAAGGTATTGAGACGCAGATAGCAACTGCATAGAAAGGTATTCCGGTCTCAACTACAGGCCGCCTGGCTGACTTTACCCGGTCGCGGAAGTAGATAACGAAGCTCATGGCTATGAAAAATAGTCCTGACCCAAGCTCCTAGGAGTCTGTCCGACTAACAAGGTCTAACGACCTTTACAATCTCCGGCATCGGGGTTAGTTAACCCAAAAAAACAGGCTAAATTATTTTCGCTCCCTGTTTTAGTGATCCATAAGCTTGATATTCCGAAAAAACGGTACCGCTGTTTGCCTTATGTTACAGCTAATTGAGGCTGTTCACTCTCAAAAAGCTGTCCGAGTAATGCGTTTCGCCACGCAACGAACAGTTTGAGTATGTTGTGCCCGGTGCAGATGATGCGCCATTCACCCTTCACTTTGTTCTTACCCCGCAGCAAGAACTGACGGAATCCCCTGACCTGTTTGATCTGGCCGAAAACTGGCTCGGATAATTCCTTCCTTAGCCCGTAGCGCTCCCGGCCTCCTTTGGTTCTTAGCTTACGCCGCATCCTGTCCGCTATTGATAGACCATTCGGTATTCGGCCCCGGGGTGCAGCTTGGTTTTTTTCAGAGTGATTTGTTTTGTCAGGTGGTATGTAAGCATCGACGCCTTCAGCTTCCAGTTCCTCCACTGTATCGGCGGAGAAGTACCCGGTATCGGCCGACATCTCATCGGGTAATCTGCCCATGTTCCTCTCCACCTGCTTCATCATCGGTATCGCCTGTTTCTTATCGTTGGTCTCAGTAACAACGTCGGCCGCCACAATAATCTGCTTTGCACTGTCTACCGCTGCCTGAGCATTGTAAGCCTGCTCGAAGTGCTTGCCTCCGGGCGCGGGCATGATCTTTGATTGCGGATCGGTGAAGTTTCTCTGTGCTTTGTCATCTGGAACTCCTGTCACTTTCTTGCCGGCTTTCCGGGCTAACTTAGCCTCACGCTTGGCCTCAACCTCAAGAGCTTCTCTGGCTTCACGTATTTTCTTCAACCGGCTCTCCTTAAAAGCCAGTTCCTCCGGCAGTTCATCTCCCCGTTTATCCTCTCCATACTGCCGGTCTTCTTCCGCGTCTGTCACCTCCGCCTTTTCCAGCAGTTCTTTAACCTCAGCTTCCAAACGAGCTTCTTCCTCCTTCATCCGCTTGTAACTCATTGCCTTATGTTTGGACGCGTTGGCTTTCATCTTGGTACCGTCCAGGGAAACATGTCCCAGCTTTACCAGTCCGGCCTTCTTGCAAAGTTTGAGCACCTGCAGGAACAATCCGGCAAGAGCCTTCAAATGGTCTTTTCGAAAATCTGATATGGTGCGAAAGTCAGGAGTATTATTGGCAGCCAGTACCCTGAAGCTGATGTCTTCCTCTAATCTCTTGGCTATCTTACGCGATGAGGGCACACCGATACAGTAAGCATAGAGTAGCACCTTTACCATCATTACCGGGTGATACGGCGGATAGCCACGGTCTTCATCTTTGTAGCGCTTGATGATCGCTGACAAGTCCATCTCGTCTACAATGTCTGAAACGAAATATGCCAGGTGGTCGGCAGGCAGCCAGTCACGCATCGAGATGGGCATAAGGAACATCTGGTTGGGTTCATAGGGACGGAAGGTTTTACTCATAATCTGATCTCCGTGAGGCTTTTTCTTAATTATATCCCTTATGCGCGATCAAGGCTATTTGATTTAGCTATTAGTCAGACAAGCTCCTAGGATAATACCAGCACCCATTTTTGTTAGCATTTTGATCGCCATCGAATTAATGAACAAATCTGTGTCGATCCCTTTACCACGTATCTTCCAACTAAACAAGTATATTGCTTAGCTGAGAACAGAGCGTATATGACCCAACTAAGTTATCGGCATGTCTTATTCTACAACGCTTGCAAACTG
>JBBIRL010000191.1:3452-3717 GCA_037441825.1 Dehalococcoidia bacterium
CCGGGATTTATAATCAAACTATCATAAAAACCTTTATAGGGGTGCGATTGCTTTCACTTCACGTTGACCCAGAGTGTAAGCGCTGGATAGTCACCGAGTATCTCTTCTGTATACAGGAGTACACTATCCTTGTATAATGAGAACTCCAATTGTCGTTTTTCGCCGTCAGGAGAAGGATAAACAAGTTCTTGCTCCCAATCTGCCCCAGGCGCCAGTATTACTGGTCCAGCGGACGCTACAACACTTTCTTGCTCCTTGCTTCCAT
>JBBIRL010000192.1:0-3668 GCA_037441825.1 Dehalococcoidia bacterium
CTTTATCCCCTGTTATCTTGCCCCAGACCAGGCATTCGGCGGTGGAGTTGGAGCCGAGACGGTTCGCACCATGCAGAGATACACAGGCTGCTTCGCCGGCTGCCCAGATACCCTTCACTTGAGTCGCGCCTTCGATGTTGGTATGGATGCCGCCCATGCAATAGTGAGCCGCCGGCCTCACGGGTATGGGCTGCTCTATGGGGTCAAGGAAAGCGAACTTGATAGTAACTTCCCGGATTAAAGGGAGGCGCTCATTTATTTTCTGTGCTCCGAGATGGGTCAGGTCGAGGTGCACGTAGTCCATGCCTTCAGGGCTCTTGAAGCCTCTGCCTTCGAGTATCTCCGTGGTTTCGGAGCGGGAGACGATGTCGCGGGGCGCGGTCTCCATTTTGCTGGGTGCGTATTTCTGCATGAACCGCTCGTCCTTATTGTTCTTGAGGTATCCGCCTTCTCCTCGGGCTCCCTCTGTGATAAGTATGCCCGACGGCACCAGGCCGGTGGGATGGAATTGTATAAACTCCAAATCCTTGAGGGGCAGTCCGGCGCGGTAAGCCATAGCCATGCCGTCTCCGGTAGCTGTGAAGGAATAGGTGGTGAAGCCGAACATGCGGCAGGCCCCGCCTGTGGCTATAATCAGGGCTTTGCCCCGGATCAGGAAGAATTCCCCTGTGGTCAGGTTCCAGGCCGTTATACCCTGGAAGACGCCGTTCTCTATCATGATGGAGGTGACATAACATTCATCGTAACGGGTGACCCTGGCGTACTTTTGAAGCGTGTCATACAGGGTATGCATCTCGAAGAAGCCTGTTTTATCCTCGGCGAAGACTGCGCGGTCGAAGCTATGCCCTCCGAAGGGCCTCTGGTTGATGCGCCCATCGGGACGCCTCGACCAGGGAATGCCCCAGTGTTCAAGCTGCACAATCTCCTTGGGTGACTCCTGCACAAAAAGCGACACGACATCCTGGTCGGCCAGGAAGTCGCTTCCTCTCACGGTGTCCCAGGCGTGAAGCTCCAGGCTGTCGCCTTCCTCGGGACGCATGACGGCGGCGGTGCCGCCCTCGGCGCATACTGAGTGAGACCGCATGAGCTGAACCCTGGAGATAATAGCTATATCAAGCTCATCCTTGCTCACCCTGGCAGCCTCGACTGTGGCTCTCAGACCGGCCAGCCCGGACCCCAGGATTAACAAATCATGGCTAATTTCCATTGTTATCATTCTCCAATGGCTGTTTATTCTACGAGCTGTGTTTGAACTTTAAAGCACAGCTTCTTTGTGGCGGGCGCTGTGGCACTGGATGTTCACCGCTACCGGCAGGCTGGCGATATGGGCGGGGAAGGTCTCCACGTGCACTGCAAGCGAGGTGATTCTCCCTCCCACTCCCCCGGGGCCGACGCCGGTTGAGTTGATGCGCTGCAAGAGCTCTTTCTCCAGTTCAGCGACTTCCGGGTCAGGCGAGGGTTTGCCTACCTCGCGCAACAGAGATTTCTTGGCCAGAATCATCGCCTTCTCGGCAGTGCCGCCGATGCCCACACCGATTATGGTGGGTGGACAAGGGTTGCTCCCTGCCTCGTCCACTGCGTTGACTACAAAGTCAACTACACCCTGACGCCCCTGAGCGGGTTTGAGCACCGTGAAGCGGCTCATGTTCTCACTGCCGCCGCCTTTGGGCGCAACAGTGATCTTCAGCTTGTCGCCGGGAACAATCTCGGTGTGGATGATGGCGGGGGTGTTGTCCTTGGTATTGACTCTTGCCGAGAATGGCTGTTTGACCGCTGATTTGCGCAGGTAGCCTTCGGCGTAGCCCTTGCGCACACCTTCGTTGATTGCCTGAACCAGGTCGCCGCCTGTGATATGAGCATCCTGTCCTATCTCTACGAAGACTACGGCCAGGCCGCAGTCCTGGCAGAGCGGCATCTGCTCTTTGGCAGCTATGGGGGCGTTCTCCAGAATATGGTCCAGTACCTGACGCCCTACCGGAGATTCCTCCTGCTCTCGCGCCTTTTTCAAGGCAGCCAGGACGTCCTCTCCCAGGTAGAAATTGGCTTCCTGGCTCAGTCTCGCTACAGTCTCGGTGATGTCTTTTGCTTTGATTTCTCTCATTTTCGCAACCGTTATATTTTCATTATCTTGACCAGCTCTGCCACTGCGTCTGCCGATTTCTTGAGCGCTGCGCTCTCCTCAGAAGTCAGTTTAACCTCGATAATCTTCTCAATGCCATTCTTGCCTATCTTTACCGGTACGCCCACGAAAACGCCCTTGATGCCATACTCGCCCTCAAGATAGGAAGAGCAGGGCAGGACCCGCTTCTTGTCCAGGATTATGGAGTCCACTATCATGGCGGCACCTGCTCCCGGGGCATAGAAGGCGCTGCCGGTCTTGAGCAGGGCGACGATCTCAGCGCCGCCGCTGACGGTGCGCTTGGCAATAGCGGCGATTTTATCCTGGGGCATGAGTTCGCTCAGAGGTACGCCGCCTACCGCAGCCAGCCTGGTGATGGGCACCATCTGGTCGCCGTGCCCGCCCAGAATCAGAGCGGAGATGTCCTCCACCGAGACGCCGAGCTCCATGGCGACAAATGTTTTGAATCTCGCAGTATCGAGGGTTCCGGACATACCCATGACGCGGTTTCGCGGAAACTTGCTCACGTGAAGCGCCAGTTGAGCCATAGCATCGAGGGGGTTGGCCACCATGATTAATATACCCTTGGGTGAATATTTAGCTATCTGCTCGGTGACGCTCTGAACTATCTTCATATTAGTGAGCACCAGGTCATCTCGGCTCATGCCGGGCTTTCTGGCCATGCCGGAGGTGATAACTACTACGTCCGAATTGGCTGTATCCTCGTAGTTGTTCGTGCCCACGAGGTTGGTATCGTAGTAGCGGATAGGCCCGGCCTGCCGCAGGTCGAGAGCTTTACCTTGAGGAAGGCCTTCGATGATATCCACCAGTACAACGTCAGCATAGTCACGCTGTGCTAGTACCTGGGCACAGGAAGCGCCCACATTTCCGGCGCCGACGACGGTTATTTTGCTGCGCATGTTATCTTGCCTCCTTTAACTTTTTAATCACGGCATCCGCAACTGCGGAGGTTGTGGCAATGGAAGGGTCGTTGGGGTCAGCTTTGAGGTCGTAGGTGACGGTCTTGCCTTCGAAGATGGTACGGGCTATAGCGCTCTCCAGTCTTTGTGCAGGCTTTTCCTCTCCGATGTGCCTGAGCATCATCGCGGCCGAGAGCATCATCGCCATCGGGTTTACTTTGTTCCTCCCGGCATATTTGGGAGCGCTACCGTGAACAGGTTCGAAAACCGCAACCTTGTCTCCAATATTAGCGCCGGGCACTACACCTATTCCGCCGACCAGCCCAGCGCAAAGTTCAGAGACTATATCACCATATAAATTTGGCAGCACAATAATATCATATCGCTCTGGTTTTGTCACTAGCTGCATACACAGGTTGTCCACGATGGCGTCCTCGAACTGGATATCGGGGTAGCTCCTGGCTACTTTTTGAGCGGTGGAGAGGAACAGGCCATCGGTGAACTTCATGATGTTCGCCTTGTGCCCGCAGGTGACCTTCTTCCTGCCGTGGGCGCGGGCGTATTCGAAGGCAAAGGTGACGATTCTGCGGCTTGCCTTTTCGGAGATAGGCTTGATGCTGATGCCGGAG
>JBBIRL010000193.1:0-3611 GCA_037441825.1 Dehalococcoidia bacterium
AATATGTTATGGACGCTTACACTCTCTTGTGATGACTTTGTCCCGATGATATAATAGCCAATCATTAAAAAGCCGTCCTTTCTATACGATGAACTACGCTACTGCCCTCAACTTTCTACTTAGCCGCACCGACTACGAAAGGTGGCCAGGCTACAACTACGCCAGCAGATTCGACCTGAGGCGCATGGACGACCTGCTGCTAAGGCTGGGCAACCCCCACCTCAGCGCTAAGTCCGTTCACGTAGCCGGCTCCAAGGGCAAGGGCAGCACCTCGGCCATGATAGCAGCAGGACTTCGTGCCGCCGGGTATAAAACGGGGCTTTATACGTCACCTCACCTGGTTACACTTCGCGAAAGGATACAGGTGGACGGAAAGCCCATACTCAAACGAGAGCTGGAATTAATAGTCGCCAGGATGCGGCCCCATGTTGAAGCAGTAGATCATGACAAGACCTATGGCGAACTCTCCACCTTTGAGTTGCTCACCGCCGCCGCTTTCATGTATTTTCAGCAAAAGGGGGTTGACTACCAGGTGCTGGAGACAGGGCTGGGAGGCAGGCTGGATGCCACTAACGTAGTCACCCCGGAGGTTAGCGTCATCACTTCGATAAGCCTCGACCATACGGAAGTATTGGGCGACACCCTGGACAAGATCGCCGCCGAGAAGGCAGGCATCATCAAGCCGGGGCGCACTGTAGTGAGCTCTCCTCAAGCCAAGGAGGCTGCGGCAGTGATTAGAGAGACTTGCCAGAGAGAAGGAGCCAGGCTAATCTCAGTGGGCAGCGATATCACCTGGCGAAAGCTTAACTCCAACCTCTCGGGGCAATCGCTGGAGGTGACGGGGCTGAAAAGCTCTTATCAATTAACCATACCCCTTCTGGGTGCCCACCAGTTGGAAAATGCTGCTGCCGCCGCCGCCGCCCTTGAGGTTCTGGGAGTTCCCCCAAAAAGTATAGAGGCTGGATTAGCGAAGACCTACTGGCCGGGGCGACTGCAAATATTGAGGCGCAGGCCGCTGCTCGTTGTGGATGGCGCCCACAACCGCGATTCGGCGAGTAAGCTCAAAGAGGCGATCGAGCAGTATTTCCATTTCGACCATTTAATTCTTATAATAGGCACATCTGCCGATAAAGATTTAGCGGGTATAATCGAAGAGCTGGCACCTCTGGCGCAGGGGGTTATGGTCACTCGCTCGCGCCATCCCCGGGCCACGAAACCCGAGATATTGGTTAGCGAGTTTGCCCGACTGGGAGTAAAAGCTAAGGTAGCAGAAGATGTTGCCAGCGCGGTAGCGGAGGCACTGAGGAGAGCGGGCGGAAAGGACCTCATCTGCGCCACCGGCTCTCTGTTTCTTGTCGCCGAGGTGATAGAATATGTGAAGGGCTTGCATCCGGAGTCCTACGCAGGGTAAGGAGGGTTTTGATGAGGTCAGAAGGGGCGGAGATTGAACAACCAAGAGCGGTTACTGCAGTCGTCGATAAGCAAATCGATGAGCTGCTTACTGGCATAGCGAAAAAACAAACTGCACAGCGCCTCCCCAAAACACGCACCAAGCGGACAGGCAAGGGGAAGAAAGAGAAGCGCCGCGTTGTCGTTACCGGCATGGGGGCGGTCACGCCGCTTGGTCTCACCGTGGACGAATACTGGCAGGGACTGATCGAAGGCAAGTCAGGCATTGACAAGATAACCCTCTGTGACGTCAGCAGCTTGACTTGTAAGATAGCAGGCGAGGTGAAGGGCTTTGACCCCCGCAGCTACATGGACTTCAAAGAGGCACGCAGGATGGCACGGTTCAGCCAGTTCGCCGTAGCCTCCGCCAGGATGGCTATAGAAGACGCCAAACTCAATTTCAGCCGTGAGAACTCGGACATGCTGGGTGTGATCATCGGCAACGGAATCGGCGGCTTTCCTGAAGCCGAGCAGGGATATCACACCCTTATAGAGAAGGGTGGCATGAGATTAAATCCCTTTTTCATGCCTATAATCCTGCCTAACATGGCAGCAGGACAGATCAGCCTTATTTTCGGGCTCACGGGATTCTCCTCCACCATAACCACCGCCTGCGCTGCCGCAACCCAGGCCATCGGGGACGCAGTAGAGGTGATAAGACTGGGCAAAGCGGAGGTCATGGTGGCCGGTGGCAGCGAGGCAGCGATAACACCAACGGGCGTAGCCGGGTTCTGCGTCATGAAAGCCCTGACTACCAGAAACGATGAGCCGACTAAAGCCAGCCGTCCTTTCGATGCTAAACGAGACGGCTTCATTCCCGGCGAAGGAGCAGCGATTCTAATCCTGGAGAGTCTGGAACACGCCATGCACAGGGACGCTCGCATCTATGCCGAGGTTGCCGGAGTCGGCGCATCGTCAGACGCCTACCATGTGGTGGCCCCCCATCAGAACGGCGCCGGAGCCATTCGCGCCATGCGCTGGGCACTTGAGGACGCCAATCTGACCCCCAATGAGGTAGAATACATCAACGCCCACGGGACCTCAACGCAGCTCAACGATGCTATAGAGACCCTGGCGATTAAATTGCTCTTCGGAGAGTATGCCTATAGCGTGCCCATAAGCTCCACCAAATCCATGATAGGGCATCTTCTGGGCGGGTCGGGGGCTGTAGAAGCTGTCGCCTGTATCAAGACCATCACCACAGGTGTGATTCATCCCACCATAAACTACCAATACCCGGACCCTGACTGCGACCTGGACTATGTGCCCAACGTAGCCAGGGTAAAGGATGTCAATGTGGCCCTTTCCAACAGTTTCGGCTTCGGGGGCCAGAACGCCTGCCTGGTGTTCAAAAAATACGAGGGATAAAGTAGTAGGGGCACAAAATTTTGTGCCCCTACCCAGACTAATTCAGCAAGTTAGAAACTCAGTTCTGTCTGCTTGCCCTCAGCAATCCGCCCAGCTTTAGGATATGGTGCCGCCATAGGCATTGCAGGCTGCTTGCCTGTCAGAACGCCTTCCACAGTCAGAATCTGGATGCGAGGGAACTTCTTTTGCCAGACGGGAGACTCGTAGAATCCCGCCTCCGCTGCTTCGGTTATCATGGGCTGGCTGGGCTCCTCTAGTGTAAGCAACACGCCGATAGGGTCGCCGCCAACCACAGTCTTCAGCTCTCTAATATCTTTGACGCCTACATGACCGCTCTTGACCTGTACCACGACCCGCCTGAGTTTGTCACCGTCCTCAGCAAAGGGAATTACACCATCTATGCCCTTATCAGCGCCCTTCTTCTTTTCCCCCGCAGGTCTGGCGCCAATCAAGGAGAGAGCCCACCACTGGAACTGATAACGGTCTTGCTTAGCCAACTGCCTAGCCGAGGGAAGGTCAACTGGCTCTCCCACAACCTTGACCTTTATGCCAGGGAAATGGTCTTGAAGCCGCCTCTTCATAATGGCAATAGACAAATGGGTGACGTCTATCCCTATCCATTTCCTGTTCAGCTTGTGGGCAGCCACCAGGGCAGTGCCACACCCGCAGAACGGGTCGAGGACTATATCGCCCTCGTTGGAGGCAAAGGAAATAATGCGCTCCAGCAAAGGTAGCGGCTTCTGGGTAGGATAACCCAATCTCTCTTTCGCCTGCGCTCCTATAGGCAATATGTC
>JBBIRL010000194.1:0-3597 GCA_037441825.1 Dehalococcoidia bacterium
TATGCAAACACAGAAGCGAGAACAGGGTTGCCGAGTCCAGTGCCCCCAGCCAGTTGTTGAACCAGCAAGGCTCCGGGGATTCAGGTGGTATCTCGAGGGCAATGCCCAGGAAGTCATCTCGGAACCTGAGAAAACTTTCCAGGGTATGTTTGTATGCAGCTCTATTTCTATTGATTATTTCATAAAGCCTGGTATGAGGGGGCTTCCCATATCCATATCTGGGGTCATGTTTTACGGGATATTCCAGGTAGTAAGGTTGGGGTATGGGCAGAGCATATTTTTCTAGTGACATTTTCGTTATTTAACTGTGCGGAGTGACAGTTATCCTCATGAGACTGGATTACACGAACCCTGGAGCGAGACTACTATTTCTTACCCTTTCTATTACTTTCGCTTTCCAGCTTGGCGAACCAGCCTCTGAGCATAGCTCCATTGCTCAGTATATCTTTGGCTGCTGAATAAGGGTCCAGCTCGCCCTTTTCTACCTTCTCAGAGAGCGCTATCAGGTTTTCGTCCTTTTCCATCAGACGGGAAAGCCGCTCGCTGACCCCCTGCTCGATTGCTTGAATTAGCTCCTCTCTCCGCTGCTTCTGGCGCTGCTGGGAGAGTCGTCCCGTGGACTCGAGGACGTTGCGGTGTCTTTCAAGCTCTCGATAAAGTTCCTCGATGCCCACATTGTTGATCGCCTGGGTAGCCAAAACCGGCACTTGCCAGTAGGAATTCTTCGGGTTTAGCGATAGCATTGCCTCAAGCTCCATGACCAGTTGGTCTGCCCCCAGTCGGTCTGCTTTGTTGACCACGAAGATGTTGGCGATCTCCATCAGCCCGGCCTTCATGGTCTGTATGGCATCCCCACCCCCGGGGAACAGCACCACTACGGTGGTATCCACCATCTTCATGATGTCCAGCTCGGTCTGTCCTACACCAACGGTCTCCACTATGATGAGGTCTTTGCCGAAGGCATCCAGGAGCTTTATCACCGCCCGGGCGGCTCTGGGAAGCCCACCGAGGCAGCCGCGGGTTGCCATGCTGCGAATGAAGACGCCCTCATCCAGATAGTGCTGTTGCATCCTTATGCGGTCGCCGAGCACCGCTCCTCCGGAGAAGGGGCTGGTGGGGTCAACAGCTATTATCCCCACTGATAGCCCTTTACACCTGGCTATAGCGGTCAACCTGTCGACCAGGGTGCTCTTGCCACTGCCGGGAGGGCCGGTGATGCCGATGCTATACGCCCTGCCTGTTCTGGGAAGAATCCTTTTCATTATCTGAGGCACATCGGGGGCGTCCATTTCCACGAGGGTGATGAGGCGTGACAGGGACTGCTCGGCACCACAAAGCATATTATCAACTAATTCCATAACGTTGGTCTCCTCATTGCGTGCCATCTGAAATACCCCAACCCAGGGTCTATATTAGCACCGTTTGCCCCTGGAGCGCAATGATAAAGAGCAGGGGCGTCCTTCCCAGAAAGGACGCCCCTCAAGGGTTCTAATCTCAAGCTGAGTTGGCGAAGCACTTATGCCGGTATCTTGGGCAGTTGCTTGAGTGCTTCCTCCACTTTCTCCTTGGGATATTCGAAGTCCTCCAACTGACCTGCGAGGTATTTCTCGTAGGCGCCCAGGTCGAAGTGACCGTGTCCGCTCAGGGCAAGCAGTATATTCTTCTTCTCGCCTGACTGTTTGCACTTGAGGGCTTCGTCGATTACTACTTTTATAGCGTGAGCTGGCTCGGGTGCCGGTATGATACCCTCTGCTTTTGCGAATTGCACCGCTGCCTGGAAGGTGGGTATCTGATTCACAGCGCGGGCTTCGACAAACCCCAGCCTGTGCAGGTGGCAGATGATTGGTGCCATGCCATGATAGCGCAGGCCGCCGGCGTGTACCGGAGGAGGCACAAAGGAATGCCCCAGGGTGTACATCAGGACAATCGGTGCCATACCGGCTACATCGCCGTAGTCCCAGGCATAGACGCCTTTGGTGACGGTCGGGCAGGCTGTGGGCTCGACGCAGATGATTTGCAGCTTCGGCTTTTTCTTCTCGATTTTATCCTTGACAAAGGGTATGAGCATGCCGCCGAAATTCGAGCCGCCGCCGATGCAGCCCACGATGATGTCAGGGTAGACACCAATCTTCTCGAGCTGCTTCTTGGATTCCAGTCCTACGACGGTTTGATGAAGCAGCACGTGGTTTACTACGCTACCCAGGGAGTAATGTGTATCGTCGCGGCCGAAGGCATCCTCACAGGCCTCGCTGATAGCTATGCCCAGGCTGCCCGTAGAATTCGGGTCTTCTGCCAGAATCTTGCGCCCTATCTGCGTGTCCTGGCTGGGACTGGGTACTACTGTAGCCCCGAAGGTCTCCATAAGTATCCGGCGATAGGGCTTTTGATGGTAGCTGACCTTCACCATGTAAACTTTGCACTCCAGCCCGAAGAACTGGCAGGCCATAGACATGGCACTGCCCCACTGACCTGCGCCGGTCTCTGTGGCTATGCGCTTAATTCCCTCTTTCTTGTTGTAGTATGCCTGGGCCACAGCGGTGTTGAGCTTGTGACTCCCCGCGGGGCTTACACCCTCGTATTTGTAATAGATGTGTGCCGGGGTGTCCAGTGCCTTCTCCAGCCTGAGTGCCCGAATCATAGGTGTAGGTCTCCACATCTTGTAGATTTCCTGCACCTCCTCGGGTATCTCGATGTAGCGCTCCTTGCTGAACTCCTGCTCGTTGAGCGCCTCGGGGAATAGGGGAGGCGGCAACCGCGTTATCTCCTTGGTGCCCGGATGCCGTAGCGGCGGTAGAGGCTCCGGCAGGTCGGCCTGAATGTTGTACCAGGAAGTTGGCATCTCTTTCTCTGTCAAGATAATCTTTGTAGCTTGCTTGTCCATCTCTTCCTCCTTTCGTTTTGTGGACTTATCTAAAGCTTTCAGCTAACTTGATTGCTACATAACAGGCCTCCTTTTTGTATCTCGACTTTTACTATTGTTTTCGGCTCGGTTGTTCAGAGCGTCCCTCAAGCTCCGGACAAATGGGCGTACTTTCAACAGAGCATCCTTCTCTTCGAGCAATTGTATCAGACGGCTGCCCACGATAACACCATCGGCTATTTTGGCCACCCGCTGTGCCTGCTCTGCAGTGGATATGCCGAAGCCCACGCAGAGAGGCTGGCTTGTTCTCTGCCGTACTCTCAAGACAAAGCTTTCCAGCTCTTTAGGCAGCTTGTCCCGAGACCCTGTGACCCCTGTCATTGAGACCAGATAGATGAAGCCACGCGACCTTGCTGCTACCAGGTCAATACGCTCGTCGGTGCTGGTAGGCGCAAGCAGATAGATCAGGTCGAGGCCATACTTCTGAGAAAAGCTCTCCAGTTCTGTTCCCTCCTCCGGGGGCAAGTCAGGTATGATTAGCCCGCTGACACCCGCTCGGGCGCAATTTTTACAAAAGGCATCAATCCCATAGCTAAACACGGGATTGTAGTATGTCATAAACACCAGTGGAATATCAACCTTCGCCCTAAGCTTGCCAGCCACCTCGAGACAAAGCTCCGGTGTGACCCCATGCTGTAACGCCTGATGGCTTGCTCTCTGTATAGTGGTGCCGTCAG
>JBBIRL010000195.1:0-3571 GCA_037441825.1 Dehalococcoidia bacterium
GCACTGATTAAGGATAACATGTGCACCAGAGGGGTGAAGACCACCTGCTCCTCGAAGATGCTGGGTAACTTTGTCCCGCCTTATGATGCTACAGTGGTGGAGAGATTGAAGGCCGCCGGAATGGTGATGGTAGGCAAAGGGAATATGGACGAGTTCGCTATGGGCTCCTCTACAGAGAACTCCGCCTTTTTTACAACTCACAACCCCTGGGACGTAAACCGAGTCCCCGGCGGGAGCAGCGGGGGGGCGGCGGCATCGGTAGCTGCAGGAGAGGCTATATATTCATTAGGATCGGATACCGGCGGCAGCATCCGCCAGCCTGCGGGCTTCTGCAGCGTCGTGGGGCTCAAGCCCACCTATGGGCGAGTCTCAAGATACGGGCTGATTGCCTTCGCCAGCTCTCTCGACCAGATAGGGCCTTTGACCAAGGATGTAACCGATTGCGCGCTGGTGATGAATGTTATCGCTGGTCACGACCGTTGTGATTCAACCTCTGTCGACCAGCCAGTGCCCGATTACACGAAGTCGCTCATTCCTGACCTTAAGGGGCTGCGCATCGGCGTGCTCAAAGAGTATTTCGTCAAGGGCATGGAGAGCGGTGTGGAGCAGGCAATACGGCAGGCTATTACTAAGCTGGAGGAGTTGGGGGCTAAGGTCGAGTGGGCGGTGTCGTTGCCTCATACCCGGTATGCGCTTGCCTGTTACTATATCATTGCTCCCTCGGAGGCTATGGCCAACCTGGCGCGCTACGATGGTGTTAAGTATGGCTTCTCTGCCAAGGAAGCTGAGAATATGTGGGATGCTATGGAAAAGACCCGCCAGTACGGATTTGGCCCGGAGGTGAAGCGGCGTATCATGCTGGGCACATACGCCCTGTCCGCTGGATATTACGAGGCTTACTATGTCAAAGCACAGAAAGTGCGAACCTTGATAAGCCGCGAGTTTGCCGAGGCTTTCACCAAGTACGATGTGCTGGTCACACCAACCTCGCCCACTGTGCCATTTCGCATCGGAGAGAGGGCAGATGCACCACTTCAGATGTATCTGAGCGATGTCTGCACTTTGCCTGTAAACATCGCCGGCATCCCGGGAATATCTGTGCCCGCAGGTTTTGTGGATGAGCTGCCTGTGGGCATGCAGATTCTGGGCAAGCCATTCTCCGAGGAGACGCTGTTTAGAGTTGCCTATGCCTATGAACAGGCAACGGGATGGCAAAAGAGGAGGCCGAAGCTTTAGATGGCAGAGAGACAGGTTTTGGTTATTTGCTATTCGGGTTATACTTATGCTGAGAGACCAGTATCTCTAGTGTGGGACGGTATAGAACACAAGGTAAAAGAAATTGAAAAAGAGTGGCAGGAACCGGGGGCAAGGCTATTTCAGGTACTAACCGAGGATGGCAGATTATTCGTTCTCAGTTATAATGAGCGTGGTGACGAATGGTCAGCCTTCGAAATCGTAGGAAGGTCTTAAAGGTAGCCTGGAGCATCGGCTCCAGGCCTGGTTGGAGCAGGTGCTCCAATCTATATGGGTTCGGAATCATAGGGGGAGGTGAATAACATGAATAAAGAAGTTCTCAAAGCCTTGGAGAAGGATGCTAGGGCAACGCCGGAGCAGATAGCTACCCAGACTGGCCTATCTGTGGAAGAGGTCGAAAAAACCATCGAGAAGGCAGAAAGAGACCGTGTCATCGTCAAATACAAAACGATAGTCAACTGGGAGAGGCTGGGCGAGGAGCAGGTGCAAGCCCTCATTGAGGTCAGAATCCAGCCGCAGCGGAATGTGGGCTTCGATGCTATCGCCGAGCGCATCTATCGTTTCCCCGAAGTGAGGTCGGTCTATCTGGTCTCAGGGACTTATGACCTATCTGTGCTTGTGGTGGGCAAGACCATGCAGGAGGCGGCTGCCTTTGTCTGGCAGAAGCTGGCCCCATTGGAGTCGGTACAGGGTACCGTGACCCACTTCTTACTCAAGAGGTATAAGGAGGATGGGGAGGTTTTGGATGGTGGGGGAGAGAAAGGGAGGCGGCAGCCGCTGACCCTGTAAGAGAGGAGATTACCCCATGTCGCCCAGGCCTGTGGTTCGCTCTAAGCGTGCCCGCGGCATTATCTCGAAGCGGGTTGAAAGCATTTCACCTTCGGGCATCAGGAAGTTCTTCGACATTCTGTCCACGATGGAAGGTGCCATATCGTTGGGTGTCGGTGAGCCCGACTTCGTTACCCCCTGGCATGTCAGCGAGGCTGGCATCTATAGCATTGAGAAGGGTTATACGATGTATACCTCCAACAAGGGATTGCTGGAGTTGAGGCAGGAACTGGCACGATACTTGAACTTACGTTACGGGGTGGAATATGACCCGGAAACCGAAATCCTGATTACTGTGGGAGTCAGTGAAGGCCTGGACCTGGCGATGAGGTCTATTATCAATCCTAAAGACGAGGTTCTCTCGCCGGACCCCACATATGTTTCCTATGGTCCATGCACTGTGCTGGCAGAAGGTGTATTCGTTCCGGTTCCCACCACGGTAGAGAACGATTTCAAAGTTAAAGCTGCTGATATCGAGAAGCGTGTAACGCCCAGGACTAAAGCTATCCTTCTGGGCTATCCCAATAACCCTACCGGAGCGGTGATGGAGAGAAATGAGCTGGTAGAGGTGGCTGATGTTGCCCGGAGACATGACCTGCTGGTGGTCTCGGACGAGATATATGATCGGCTGGTATATGGGGTTAAGCACACGTGCTTTGCTTCGATTCCCGGAATGAAAGAGCGCACTATTCTTCTCGGCGGGTTCTCCAAAGCCTACGCTATGACCGGCTGGCGGGTAGGTTACGCTGCTGCCAAGCTGGAGATTATAGAGGCGATGACCAAGGTGCATCAATATACTATGCTGTGTGCCCCGATAGTAGCGCAGATGGCGGCTACTGAAGCTCTCAGAGCTGGTGACGCTGTGGTTAAGGAAATGGTTGCTGACTATGACCGGCGCCGCCGCGTGATGTTAAAAGGTTTCAACGATATTGGCCTTGCCTGCTTCGAGCCCAGGGGCGCATTCTATTGTTTCCCCTCTGTGAAGGTGACGGGGCTGTCCTCGGAGGAGTTCGCCGAACAGCTTCTTGTAGAGGAGAAGGTAGCTGTAGTTCCGGGGTCTGCCTTTGGGGAGTGTGGTGAGGGGTATGTGCGTTGCTGCTATGCTACGGCGCTTTCGGATATCGAAGAGGCACTGCGTCGCATGGGGCGATTTGTAGAAAGACACCGTTAGCAATGAAGGGCAGCTCGGAGCCGATGCTCCAGGTTGCCCTTTTATGTTTGACCCTCCATTACTGACACGCTATAATTGCCATGGAAAAGCCGAGGTGGCGGAATGGCAGACGCGCTACGTTCAGGGCGTAGTGTCCGAAAGGGCATGTGAGTTCAAATCTCACCCTCGGCACCATGGAGTTTTAAGGAAGTCTGCGCTTGTAGCTCAATTGGATAGAGCGTAGCCCTGCGGAGGCTAAGGTCGCGGGTTCGAGTCCCGCCAAGCGCGCCAGCGGGCGATTAGCTCAGCGGTTAGAGCGTCTGTTTTACACACAGAAGG
>JBBIRL010000196.1:0-3527 GCA_037441825.1 Dehalococcoidia bacterium
CTTTCGCCCAAATCCAGGGACGAGTTCCTGAGTAAAAACGCGGAGGCCATTGCTATCTATCAGTTGGGCCTGAGCATAATTAAGGATATTGCGGGGAAAAACAAAGACCTGATGGCAAACTTCGCCAGCTTCCCCTCAGCCTACCTGGGCATGGTCGACGACAAGGGCAACCTGCAGCTTTACGACGGCAAGCTCAGACTGCTAGATGCCAAGGGATTCGTCCTGGAGGACCAAGTAGAGGGCAAGGACTACCTGTCCATCATCGAGGAACGGGTGGAAGACTGGTCGTACATGAAGTTTCCCACATATAAAAAGATGGGCTATCCCGGCGGCATGTACCGCGTCGGTCCGCTGGCCCGAGTCAACGTAGCCGATAACATCACGACACCGCTGGCAGGCAAAGAGTTCAAGGAGTTCAAGAAGCTGGGCAACGGTGGCATGGTGGAAGGCTCTCTGTTCTTCCATTACGCACGCCTTATCGAGGGCCTCTATGCAACGGAAAGGCTAAAGGAGCTGCTTCAGAAAGACGAAATCTGCGGCACCGAGCTGAGAGCCTCTTCATCGAAGTACAACGAGGAAGGTGTGGGTGTCCTCGAAGCACCGCGCGGCACCCTGTTCCATCACTTCTGGGTAGATTCCGCTGGCACCGTTAAGAAGGCAAATATCATCGTAGCTACTCAGAACAACAACCTGGCGCTGAACCGCGCCGTTTACCTTGTAGCCAGGGACTACGTAAAGGCCGACAGGCTCACCGAAGGCATGCTCAACCGCGTAGAGGTAGCCATACGCTGCTACGACCCCTGCCTCTCCTGCGCCACCCACGCTATCGGTCAGATGCCGCTGTCCATAGAGCTGGTCAGCCACACCGGAGAAGTGCTGGACGAAGTCAGTACCGACTGATTTGACCAAACAAACAATTCGTAGGGGCACAGCGCGCTGTGCCCCTACATGTTGATACAGGCGTATTGACCGGCAATGACAGAGAGTCAGACGAGTAATTGAGGTGTAGTGGGCGACCCGACGGGTCGCCCACTTATACAATGCTGCAGAATGCCTTAACCTAGGCAACTTCCTTTAACACAATCTTAACCGCTTTTGGGATAGCCCTTTCGACCTCCGGGCTCAGTTTCTCGGAGAAGGTGACCATATCTTTAGCCTCAATGGCAAAGATGACTACCTCGCGGGGCATTTCCATCTCCAGCTTGCGCCCCAATTCCAGAGCACTGAACAGACCCAGGTCGTGGACAACAGCCATGTGCCCTATCTTAAAATCCTCAGGCGATAGCTTATAAATATCGCCCGGCTTACCGCCACTTTTGGTCTGTATAGCATCGATAATAATAAGCCGCTCATAGCCAGCCATCTCCTCAAGCAAGCTCAGCCCCGACAGGGAAGTCTCTTTCACAGTTATATCTTCTCTCCCTTGCAGCCTCCTCTTAAGTCGCTGTGCTACCCTGCAGCCCACGCCATCATCGGTGAGGATGGTGTTTCCTATCCCCAGTACCAACGTTTTCATCTCGCCTTCGCACCTCGACCACAAGGCTACTATCACTCTCACACGTTGTCAAGGCAGAAGCGAGCACAGAAAGTTAAAAAAACACTTTCAGACCCCATTTCTCCGAAATCTTTGTGGTAAAAATGAAGATGAGTGAAGTAGAATGTCCTTGACAAATTAGTACGATTCCTATACGATATTCTCCGAAAAGTGGATGTCGGGGCCGTGGCTCGCTAGCATACAGGAAATGAAGCCACGACGTGACGAGGATATCAAGATGACTTGGCAAGCTTGTGCGCTGCTTTTCTTGGGTGTTGTAGCGGCCAGTTTTATCGTCGCCTTCATCGAAGTATGGTGGAAATCCAGACATAGCTATTACATGGGGAGCGCTAAACCCAGAAAAACTAACCATAAATGAAAAAGGCGCGGTAACTGCGCCCTCGCTTATTAGACAATCGATCTTCAATTACCAGAAGATGTCTCCTCAGTCATGCGTTTTCTTCACATAGACCTTGATCTCCCCGCCCTTTTCTTCCATCCCCAAAAACTCATGACCCGTAGCCTTTGCCCAGGCAGGCATGTCCAGCTTTATCCCCTTGTCGTCAGCCACCACCTCCAGCACCTCGCCCGTTTTCAGCTTTTTAATTTTCTCCGCAGTCTTGACGATAGGCATAGGGCAATAGAGCCCCACGCAGTCCAGGGTTTGATCCGCCTTCATCTACCCACTCCTTTATTCACATAGACAAAAGCCCGTTTAGATAAAGAGGGTCACCTTCGATTGGCTGGCCTCGGCCAGGAAGTAGGCGGCACCGGCTAAAGGTTCTGCCTCAGGGCGAAAAGCCTCCTGTTCCACGCCCATCAACCCGCATGTAGTGCTGCAGGGTATAAGCTTCACACCCATCTCGTGGGCCATTACAATGAACTCCTCTACGGACGGCATATTTATTTCTTTCATCAGCCGTTTAATCATCCAGGTGCCCAGGCCGAACATGTGGAATTTGGAGAGCTTCAATCGCTTGGAGCCGCCCCGGTTCATAATGTTCAGCATCTTCCTCATCAGCCCTTTGCTCTTAATGCTGCCCTCGTTTTTTTTAATGACATTCAGCCCCCAGAAGGTGAAGAAAATTTTGACCTCCATGCCCATACTGGCACCAGTAGTCGCCAGCATGAAAGCAGCCAGAGCCTTATCGAGTTCGCCGCTGAAGAGCACAATGGACATCTTCTCTTTCTCGGCCATTGGATACCCCTCCTCACGGAGATATCAGCACTTAATCTCAGCCCCGCATTGAGTGCATACCTTCTTGTCGCTGGGCGTGGGCTTACCGCACCTGGGACAGTAGAATACGGTCACTTTACAAGTCGTGCAGTAGGGAAAATTTGCTGACTTTATCTCCTCATCGCAGTAAGGGCATACAATGTGCTTCTTCTCTTTTTGCTTCTTCATGCTTTCTTATCTCCTTGCGCCTTCTGTTTGCTCAGATAGTCCTCAATAGCTTTATGCAAAGCCTGAGCCCCCAGGTTGGAGCAGTGATATTTGTTCTTGGGCAGTCCCTCCAGTTCCGTAGCCACCAAAGCCGGAGTGATTTTTAGCGCTTCGTCAAGCGTCTTGCCCTTGGCCATCTCGCTAACCATGCTGGACACAGCAATGGCTGCCCCGCAGCCGAAGGTCTTGAACTTAACGTCCTCCAGACGGTTGTCCTTGACCTTGATATAGAAGGTCATCATATCCCCACATACGGGATTGCCTTCCTCGCCGATGCCGTCAGCGTTCTCAATCTCACCCACGTTGCGCGGGTGCATGAAGTGGTCCATCACCTTTTCACTGTAAACAGGCATATCACTTGCCTCCTTTGCTTGCTTTAATGAACTTGGAATAAAGCGGCGACATCTGCCGCAATCTATCTACTATGGGTGGCAGTACCTTCAGCACGTAATCCACATCCTCATTGGTGCTGTCCAGACCGAAGGTGCAAAGAAGAGAGCCCTGAGCCAGCTCATGAGATATGCCCATAGCTATAAGCACATGGGAGGC
>JBBIRL010000197.1:0-3489 GCA_037441825.1 Dehalococcoidia bacterium
GGGAAACACCAGCGAGCTGCTCACAGTATCCAGCACCCCTCTCAACATCCAGATAATTCCCGAAGGCTCGGTGTTCAAGCCGGGCTTGCCTTTCAGCTTCCTTATCATCACCGAGA
Organism: Dehalococcoidia bacterium; assembly: GCA_037441825.1. Lineage (GTDB taxonomy): Bacteria > Chloroflexota > Dehalococcoidia > SZUA-161 > SZUA-161 > JACWAE01. The sequence goes on from JBBIRL010000197.1 coordinate 117, forward strand.
CTCCCGACAACCAGGCCGTGGACTCGAAAGTAGCTGTCACTATAACCTATCTCAACAAAAACCTCGAGCAGATAAGCAAGGATGAGAGAAACGTTGATACCGGTGGCGGCAAAGCTCTGGTCGAGGTGAATCCGCCTGCAGACAGCGTGGCCCTGGCCATCGAAGCCTTCGAGCTTACGCCGATTTCGTCCCGGCAGCCGGCCCAGGCTTCCAAGATGGTGGAAGCTGGCTACTCTCCCTCGGGTAACTTCATCCACGTGGAGCAGATAAGCCAGGGCACGCCTAAAATAGGAGAGCAGATTAGTTTCAAGGTCTATTCCACCAAAGAGGCGGCCAATTTCTACTATGAGGTCGTGGCCCGCGACAGGGTAGTCTTCTCCGATTTCACCCAGAGCAACGTAATAGCCTTCGATGCAAGCCCTCTTATGACGCCCTCCGCCAAGCTACTGGTCTACCAAATCCTGCCCAACAGCGAGGTGGCGGCGGACTATCTGCCCTTCGATGTCGAGGCGGTGTATCCCAACGACGTGAAGGTGGAGTTCAATCAGAGTGAGGCTAAGCCCGGAGACGAAGTTCAGATAAATATCCAGTCCCAGGGCCAGTCTGAAGTCGGCCTCGCCGCGGTAGACAAGTCAGTCTTTATCCTTGCCGGTAACAGGCTCAATCTGCAACAGGTCTTCGATGAGCTGGAGAAGCTCTATATGCAGCCGCAGGTTGAGCTGCACGAGGTCTCCATCTATAACGGAATCAATGTCCAGGGTGCCAAGGACATCTTCAATGACGCCGGTGTGGTAGTGCTCAGCAATAACAATGTACCCGAAGGTAAGAAATACCAACTCGAGTGGGGGCCGCGCGTCTGGAACGATGCCTGGAAGTTCATGGGTGGGGGGCCCGTTGGCGGTGGAGTTGTGTTTGCCAAGGGCGAAGTCGTTGGCCAGCCCGTGCCCGCGCCCTCTGCAAACGCAGGGATCAGTACAGCGGGGCTTGCTGAGGTACAGAGAATAAGGCAGTATTTCCCCGAGACGTGGCTCTGGCAGAATGTCATCACCGACGCTAATGGAAAAGCAACGCTGGATGTCACTGTGCCCGACACCATAACTACCTGGATGCTGCGTGCTGTTGCACTGTCCAAAGAAAACGGCCTGGGCGTCGCGGAAAGCCAGCTCACGGCATTCCAGCCCTTCTTCCTCAGCGCCGATCTGCCGTACTCGGCGATAAGGGGTGAGGAGTTCCCGGTCAAAGTGGCTATCTACAACTATCTCGACCAGCCGCAAAGCGTTCTGGTTCAGATAGATAACGCCAACTGGTTCGACCTGCTTGACCAGTCCCAGAAGACGGTAGAAATAGCTCCCAACGATGTCGGCAGTGTGGAGTTCCAGATAAAGCCGACCCAGCTCGGTACCGGCGAACTGAAGATTACCGCCCGGAGCACACAGGCTGCCGATGCCGTGATTAAGACGCTCATTGTCGAGCCGGAAGGCGTCGCCAGAGAAGATGTGCAGAATCTGGTGCTCTCCGCGGGAAATAGCACCGTGGTAAATACCGGTATCCCTGCTTTCGTGGTCGATGGCTCGGGCAGGGCTTATATCGCAGTGACCTCCAGCTATCTGACCCAGACCATAGACGGACTGGATGCGCTCATCCAGATGCCCTTCGGCTGCGGCGAGCAGAACATGATTCTGTTTGCCCCCGACGTCTACATCACCAAGTATCTCAAGGAATCAGGCCAGCTCAAGCCCGAGATAATGGCCAAAGCGGAAAAGCTGATGATAACCGGCTATCAGAGAGAGCTTACCTATCAGCGCAGCGACGGCAGCTTCTCCGCTTTCGGGGACAATGACGAGCAGGGCAGCCTGTTCCTCACTGCCTTCGTTCTGAAGTGCTTCTCTCAGGCCAAAGGACTGATTTACATTGATGACAGCGTCCTCAGTCAAGCCGAGAAGTGGATAACCGACCATCAGAACGCCGATGGCTCCTTTGACCCATTCGGCTTCGTCTGCCATCAGGATATGATGGGCGGACTCAAAGGGAAGACCGCCCTCACTGCCTATGTCGCTATCGCCCTGCTCGAGGCCGGTGATACAGCGGACTCCGCCAGAGCTATCACTTACCTGGAAAGCCAGCTTGACAATATAGATGATGCCTACACGATGGCGATTACAGACTATGCCCTGGAACTCGGCGGCAGCGCCCTGAGCGGCCAGGCTCACGATAAGCTGATGGGGATGGCGCAGGAGGACGAGAACGGACTGCACTGGGGCAATGTGTCGCAGGTTGAGCCCGTGAATCAAATGGGCGGCGACATCATGCCGTTACGTCCCATGGAGATGAACAGAAGCAATGCCATCGAGGCTACCGGTTACGCCACCCTGGCCCTGCTCAAGAATGGCGATGCCTTTGATGCCTCCCGCGCTGCCAAATGGCTGGTCTCCCAGCGCAATGCCTACGGCGGCTACGGCTCGACCCAGGATACGGTAGTGGCTCTCCAGGCTCTGATTGAGTATAGCACCAACGCCAGGGCTGACGTTGACCTGACCGTCACCATAAACGCGGGAGGGGAAGCCAAGCAGCTCAGCATAAAGCAGGACAACTACGATGTGCTTCAGACGGTGGAAGTGCCTCTGAATCAGGATATTACCATAAGTGCGGAGGGCAGGGGTGACGCCATTGCCCAGGTCGTCGAGAGATACAACCTGCCCCAGGCTGAGCAGCAGGGTGACCAGATACTGAAGATAAACGTTGCCTATGATACAACTCAGGTCGAGGTGAACGACCTGGTCAAGGTCTCGGTAGACCTGACGTACAACCCGCCGATACAGATGAAGGCCGAGATGGTGGTTCTCGATGTCTCAGTCCCCACCGGCTTCTCTCCGGTTACGGAATCAATAGACAAAGTAATCGTAGATAACGGGCAAATCAAGCGTTACGATATTGCAGGGAGGAAGGTCATCTTCTACATCGAGGACATGCAGCCGGGCGATAAAATATCATTCAGCTTCGATGTGAAGGCGCTTTATCCGGTCACAGCCAAGGGCGTCAGCTCACAGGCCTATTCCTATTACAACCCGGATATTAAAGCGGAAACGCTGAGCCAGGATATCACAGTCACTGAGTAGGGGCACAAAGTCTTGTGTCCAGAACCAAGGGGCGAGGTTTCCTCGCCCAGAATGTAGTTGCCCAATTCATTGGGCCGTAAAGCCTGATAAATCAGGCAACTACAGAGTTAGGAAGAAGGCTGTGAATTCAGTCCCTCCCTTTTCTAAACCTGTCCCTGACTTGTTCAGGGAGGGGGTAAGGGGGATTACGAACTGCCCTGTAGAGGTTTATCCCACTGTCCTCCTTCCGTTGGGCAGGGTGGAGGTGGTGGGGGCGG
>JBBIRL010000198.1:0-3358 GCA_037441825.1 Dehalococcoidia bacterium
CGACCTGTGCAAAAACAAAAAAGAGGTGGGCGTCCTTGCGGACGCCCACCTAACTTATCACACGAAGCGTCCTACTCTATTACAACCGCTGCTTTGTCCTGGCGATAATCTGGTCCTGCACCTCTGTAGCCATATCGGTGAAGTAGGCACTGAAACCTGCGACACGGACTACCAGGGTTGAATAGTCATCAGGATTAACCTGAGCATCTTTCAATACCTTATCGTCGATCACATTGCCCTGGATATGATGGATGCCCAGGTCAACGAAAGTCCTCAGATAAGCCACGAACTTCGACCTGTTATCACCCTCGAGGAACTCCGGCATCCACCTCTGGTTGAACAGGTGATTGAAGGTCAGCAGCGGGTCTATCTTGGCCACTGATTTCAACACCGCGGTGGGCCCCTTCTTATCGGTGCCCGGTAGCGGCGAAACCGTGCCATCATTGAACACATCGCGGTCTTTTCTGCCGTCAGGAGTCGCGCCCGTAAGACCGCTGAAGCTGAAGTAGCTGGCGCTGCCGCTGCCATCGCTCTGTACATTGAAACCATATATGGTCTTGAAGCTATGTATCGTCTGGCATGTCCTGATATAGACATCCCTGGCGAAAAGGTCAACATAGTCGTCATCGTTGCCAAACTTGGGAGCGTCCAGGAACATCTGCCGCAGCTCCTCATGCCCTTCCCAGTTATCTTTCAGAGCCTGCAGAAGCTGTGCCATAGTGACCTTCTTGTCCTCGAAGATCAGCTTCTTCATCGCCGCCAGCGCATTGGCCGTTGTTACCTGGCCCACAGGCTGCATATTGGTTTTGTGCCATTTGTGAAGCTCTCTGACATCCTGGGCGTTCTCAATGCAGCCATCCAGCAGAGCAGAGTTGAACGGCTGGGGCAGCCAGATCTCCTCAACGGCATCCGTAATGTTGCTGAAAATCACTATCTTCTCGGTGAAGAACTTCACCTGCTCCAGATACGCCTTGATAACCTCCTCGATAGAGGTGAAAGTAAGCGGGTCCTGGGTAACCGCCCCGGTCTGCTTCCCATCGAAGAACTTGTCGTCCTTGCCTCCGCCCAGAGCCAGCTCCAGGCACTTAGGCAGCGCAAAACCCACGCCGGCAATACCGCGGTGCCCCATCGGATAGCCCACTACCGCCCACCTCATACAGCCCTCGACACACCAGTTTCTGGCGTACTCCAGAGGTATACCTTTGCCCACCAGCCACGTTACCATGAACTCATCGTTGAAAATGCCGTAGTGGCCTGCATCCTGCCTCATGATATCCGTGAACCTGTAAAGGAACTCGTCGGGGGTGTTCTTGTGCAGCCTGACCACCATCATGGGCTCCACCAGCTTCAGAGCTTTAACGCTGTCCATGATGATGTAGGTCAACTCATTGGTGGCATCGCGACCCAGTCGATCCTGGCCGCCGATTGTGACGTAACGAGGTGTAGTATGAGCGCCGCTGCCCATTATCGGCGCATTGAAGTCCGACAGCTCGGTGAACTTGAGCCAGACATACTCTATCAGCTCCTGAGCTTCAGCCGGGGTTATCTTGCCTGCATCTTTATCCTTCTTATAGAATGGGTACCACAGATAATCCACCCTGTCCCCGATTCCGCTGGTCTGGATATCCAGCACCCTCACCAGAAGGAACAAAAGGTACCAGGCCTGTAAGACCTCGGGAAAACTCCGGGGCGGGTTCTCAGGCACCCAGGAGCAGCTTTCTGCTATCTGCTCCAGCTCTTTCTTCCTCTTTTTGTCTTCCTCAGCAGCAGCTAACGTTTTAGCCAGCTCGGCATACCTGTGCGCCCACCTGATGGCAGCATCAATGCTGATGATCACTGCCTCCAGAAATGCCTTCTTCTTTAAAAAATCAGTAGGATGGTCGCGGATCAGGTCTCTGTCCTGAGTCACCTGAGCCAGCTTGTCCTGAGCTTCCTTTCGGATGCCCTTTAACCCTACCTTGAATACCTTCTCGTAATTGGGCACCTGTCCGGAGTGAGCGCCATGCATCCAGACGAATACCCCCTGATTCATATAAGACCAGTAGGGCTTATCCGCCTCAGCAAGATACTGGCGCTCGGCGCCATGCACCGACTTATTGAACCAGTATTTATTGATCTCGTGCATCTCGGCACGCTCTTCGTCGGTCAACATATCCTTGTAGCCCATCTCGATGGCTTTATCCACCCAGCGAGAGTAGAGTTCCGGATAGCTGATTACATGGTCGGGGGATTTGGAGGAATTGCCGGCGATGCGGTCGTAGTCATTTATCAAAATGGTCATGTTGTCCAGATAGTTGGCCATCGCCTTGGCTCTGCGGATGGCAATAGGCTCGCCCTCGGTCGCCCTATACGCCTGAGTCACAAAGCGGGCTCGCTCCATGTCCAGCTTCAGGGTCGGCCTGATATTGCTTATCTTGCCCAGCTTCTCCTGCTCCTCGACACGACCGGTTCGCTTGCCCATCATGGTTCGAAAACGCACCTGGTCTGCTATTATCTGCGTCAGTCTTTTCTCTTCAACCGCCATTTTGAGCCTCCCTTCGCTTACTCGACCAATTTTTGTTGCCTACATTCTAAGAGTCACTACCGAGCGTGTATGTGACTTTTGTCTCACCTTCTAAGTTCAGGCCTCACAACAGCCCAACACGTTCAAAAGGCTATTTTCACCCACTCTGATTATAACACAATAACCAGCTTCAGGCAAGCTCGCACAAGTTCGTCGAGGCTTTGCTGCAGGCCCCGCCAGGCAGCGGCCTATCTCCACCCACTGCTGAATGACAACGCCATTCCCAAATGTAGGGGCGCATGGCATGCGCCCTTCCCCCAAGCCTGGGGGATACAGGGGGTTGATAACAGCAGTTGTGAACTCTCTCACAACTTTCACTTGACCAAACGATAAAAAACAATTAAACTAATCGCTGTTGCTTTCGAGAAGAGAAACCATCCCGTAAATTAATTTTAAGGGGGAGAATAACGTGGCTGACGAGATAAAAATGGGAGTCGATATTTATGACCCCTACCAGCATCCGGAGGAATGGACTCCAGAGATGTACAAGAAGCTGGAACAGGCCAGGGACATAATCGAGGAGTGGTGGCTGCCCAATCGCCGTCAACTCGACCGCCTGGGCGGCGTCATGGCGATGACAGAGATGTCAGACGTCTATTACGGCATGCACAAGCAGATAATAAACGATGGCTTCTACGGCCGTGTTATACCCAAGGAATACGGTGGACCCGGATGGAACATCTACCAGTGCGGCCTGCTCTCTGCCGAAATCACCAAAATGGCCTTCACTCCCAGGATGGACGATGCCTTCGCCTACGGCGAGCCCTGGTGCCATATGCTCCTGAAGTGGACTCC
>JBBIRL010000199.1:0-3353 GCA_037441825.1 Dehalococcoidia bacterium
GTCAGCCGCAGGTATAAATTGGGGCAAGATATCGGTCACCATCCCCTTCTGCCCCAATGAACCATCCTCGGTAGTGATAACAGGATTGATTCCCGAGGGCAGCAGGCGTTCGGGGTATATCTTGGCTGCGTTTTTCTCGCCAATTACAAGCTTAACCACTCGGCCGGTGCCGATAGCATGCTCAGCGAGGGCCACCAGCGGAGCAACACCTACGCCACCGGCGACAAGAAGCAGGTTTCGCGACGAGGGATAAACTTCAAACCCCTTGCCCAGCGGCCCGAAGAGGTCTACAGGCTCGCCCGCTTGGCGTTGCGAGAGCCATTCCGTGCCCCGCCCTACAACCGAGTAAAGAAGGGAAATACCATCTTTGGAGATGCGGTGGATGCCCAGAGGTCGCCGCAGCGGCATGTCGTACCCTTCGCCACAGCGCACCATGACATACTGCCCCGGATGGGCGAGGGCAGCTATTTCAGGTGCCCTGACGCTCATGAGATAAATGTGGGGCAATACCTCTTTATTGGAGATGATAGGAGCACTAACTAGCTTCAATTAGACATACTCCTTGCAGCTTGACCACTCATAATCGGAAGCTGAAAGCACTAATCCTGCCTTAACAGGATTATTATGCATGTAATTCAACTTCTCCAAGAGTTTTTCTTCATTATAAATGTTAAAGTCGTAGAAGCCCGACTGCCAGAGTCGATATTTGAGATTTCGCCTATGTGTTCTAGAATCCAGGTTGTTTTTAGGGGTAGCTTGGAGCATCCGCTCCAAGCCCTTGTTTTTTAACAAATCAATGCAACGTCTTGCTGTGGTTCCCTTTATCATCTGCATAATCTTCGACACATTTAATTCCGGTATCTCTTCTTTGTCCCACCAGATCAACAGATGGACATGGTCTGGCATTATCACATAGCCCAGCAGGGCGAAACCATATTTTTGCCCATAGAATCTCATCTCTTCCCAAAGAATGGACGAAATTTCACGGTTTTCGAAATAAGGTCGGTTTTCGTACGTCCTTGTGGTAACGAAGTGAGCGTATGAATTGTCATTGAATTTGGGAAGGTTTCTGTAAATTTTCATGGCATGTTTAGGATTTCCCTGGCTGGAGCAGATGCTCCAGCCTACCCAATTATCAACGCACGTCCTTCTGGGTAGATTGGAGCATCCGCTCCAATCGGATGATCACGACTCCGACATATTCCTGTTTGGCCTTTACTTTGGCTGTTCTTTATGGTTTTCCCTGTATTCGGGCAGCGGCTCGACGCTGATGAGCTGGCTTCCTGCAGTGAGCGCATCTACAGCTACCTTGGCTGTGTCCAGAGACGTGAAACAGGGGATGCGCCGCTCAGCGGCAGCGCGGCGTATCTCGAAGCCATCACGCATGGGGACACGGCCCCCGGTCGGGGTATTCACAACCGCGTCTACGGTGCCATCCTTGATAATGTCAATTACGTTGGGATGGCCTTCACTGATTTTCTTGCTGATCATGGTCACGGGCAGTCCGGCTGCCCAGAGCATGGCGGAGGTCCCTTCTGTGGCGTAGAGCTTATATCCAATCTGAGCAAGCTTTTTCACCATAGGTAAGGCAAATGTTTTGTCTCTATCAGCTATGCTGAGCAGTATCGACCCCGCAGGAGGAAGCGCCAACCCGGCAGCCAGCAGCGCCTTGACCAGCGCCGGACCAAAGCTGTAGTCGATCCCCATCACTTCCCCTGTCGATTTCATCTCCGGGCCAAGGTAGGTATCCACTCCCGGCAGCTTGGACATAGAGAACACCGGCGCCTTGATTCCCACCAGCTTCTGTCTCTTCCACAACCCTGTAGAATAGCCCTGCTCTTTGAGGCTAATGCCCAGCATCACCTTGGTTGCTACTCGTACCATGGGCACGCCGGTGACCTTGGAGATAAAGGGCACCGTCCGGCTGGAGCGCGGGTTGACCTCCAGGATATAGACGGCGGAGCCCGAACTATCGCCGTTGCGCATAATCACATACTGGACATTCATCAGCCCCTTCACACCGAGCGCCAGGCCGATGCGCACGGCATAGTCTACCATCGTATCGATCTCTTTCTCGGTGAGATTCCTTCCCGGATAGACTGCCATGGAATCGCCGCTGTGCACCCCGGCGCGCTCTATGTGCTCCATAATACCGGGGATAAGCACAGTCTCGCCATCGCATATAGCATCGACCTCTGCTTCCATGCCTTCAAGGTATTTATCTATAAGCACCGGACGCTTGCGGTCAAGCTCCGCAGCCAGTTTCATAAAGAGGGCGAGTTCGCTGGGGTTGTGAACTATCTCCATCGCTCTGCCCCCGAGTACATAGCTTGGGCGCACCAGCACCGGGTAGCCTATGTATTGAGCGGTGGCCAGCGCATCCTCCAGGGAGAACACCCCCGCCCCCGGAGGCTGGGGTATGCCCATCCTGCTCAGGAAATCCTCAAAACGTTTGCGATCCTCAGCAAGGTCAATGGCCTCGGCGCTGGAGCCGATTATGGGCAGATTAGCGCGGGCGATAGGCTGCGCCAGGTTAATCGCTGTCTGCCCTCCGAACTGCACAATCGAAGGCGGAGAGCCTTCCCCATTACCATCGTTCGCCTCATTCTCCAGTATGTCCTTGATACTTTCCTCGTCGAGCGGCTCGAAGTAGAGACGGGTGCTGGTATCGAAATCGGTGGATACCGTCTCGGGATTAGAATTCACCATTATGCTCTTGACCCCTGCCTCCTGGAGCGCCCAGGCTGAGTGTACGCTGCAGTAGTCGAACTCGATGCCCTGCCCGATGCGGATAGGGCCAGAGCCGATGACCACCGCTTTGCGTCCCGGCAAAGGCTCCGCCTCGTTCTCCACCTCGTAGGTGCTGTAGAAGTAAGGAGTCTCGGCAGCGAACTCGGCGGCGCAGGTATCCACCATCTTGTATCCGGGACGTATCTTCCAATTTCGCCGCAGCTCCCTTACCTGGTCGGGAAGTCTGTCAGCCAGGGTGCCAATCTGCTCATCAGAAAAGCCCAATCTCTTAGCTTCTCTCAATAGCTCGGGCGTCAGCTTTTCGGAAAGTAGGCGCTTCTCCATATCGATAATGTTCTGGAACTTCTCCATGAACCAGGGGTCGATGCCGGTGCGGCGGCACAGGTCTTCTACGCTCTCCCCGCGCCTCAACGATGCCATCAGCGCCCACAGCCTGAGATCGTTGGGTTCGAGGGGATAGGAGCCTCCATCCTTCCAACGGGGGTCTTCCCAGATAAGCGACTTGCCGCCTATTTCCAGCGACCTCACGGCCTTTTGCAGCGCCGCTTCGAAGCAGCGGTCTATAGCCATAGCCTCGCCTGTGGACTTCATCTGGGTTCCTA
>JBBIRL010000200.1:0-3302 GCA_037441825.1 Dehalococcoidia bacterium
CTCCACTGTCAAACGAGGAGGGAGACTGTCGGATATTTAAGTAGAATTGAGCGCACTCTTGACATTCAGACTATGCTGATGGCCACGATGGAGGAGCCAGACCATCGCGAGGTTCGCCAGAAGTCCTATCGAAGCGATTACGAGTAGCTCTGTCGTCTTGATTTGAGTTGGAGCAAGAAAGCGATCGTAAGCCTCACGGAAAATAAGAACAGCCACGACAATGAGCATCGTCCCATTAAGTAGTGCCACCATGATTCCGACACGATGGTACCCAAAGGTAGCCTTGGCATTGGCACGACGGCACGACAGATTAAGAGCATACCAGCTCAGGCCCAGGGAAAGCGCATCGCCGAATACATGCCCGGCATCCGATAGGAGAGCCAAGCTACCTGAGAGAAGCCCACCGATGAGCTCCAGGACGAAGATGGCCAGTGAAATTGCAAAAGCACAAGCCATCCGTGCCGTCATATTTTCTGTAACTTTAACCATGCCTCCAAACCACGCATCGGATATACTGTTACCATCAAGCTTTGCCTCTGCTCAGAAATGTCAGAAAAGTCGGTTGGGTACGGTATTCTCGTGAACACCTCTACCCTTCCTTCAGGAGCCTGTACTTTTTGACTGCTTCCCTGATATCATCTTCGGTTACGCCAAAGTCTGCTCGCTTGGTGGCCATTGCTACCAGAGTATCTGCATCAGGAAGGCTGCCGATAGTCGCCAAAGTATCCCCGATGTAAAGCAGCGGGTATATAGAATCACCAAAATATTTCTCTGCGATAGAGGTCAGAGCATCTGGAGTCCAATTCCTCTCCTGCTTATCTATCACCTCGACCTCGTCTGTTTCCTTGAGCCAGCTTCGCACCACTTCACGCACGTACTCTGGCGGATAGCTGGAACAGCATGATTTCAAATCGCCGTCTAACACAATTGTAACCTTCACTTTATCTCCTCTCCGCATAGTCTCACTATTTCTGTCCCGTCCACGCACAACCCCCCAGTTCAACGATTCCCAACGCCACCATCTCCTGTGTTCCGGCCTGTTTGAGCATCTTCATATGTGCTGAGGCTTCCGCTGCGCTTTCATAAGAATCTAGTGGACACAATATTTTCCTGAACATGGCACCCCCTCCCCCAGGGGTTGTCTACTTTATTCACAGTTTTTCCTTCTGTGCCTATCCCCTTTTCAGCGCTCCCTGCTCTGCAAAGCCTTGTACACGGTCTTGCCTCTCACCCTCGGAATAGCCTTCTCGTTGAGCTTCTCCAGCGATGTTACAATCTTATCCAAGTCTTTGAAGGGGAACCCAAGAACGCATTCGCTCTCAGCCAGATTGGTTGCCTCTCTACAGCCATAGCAACCCAGAGAGGCATTGAGCTTCTGGTAGACAAATGGAATTATGGTGGCATCAACGCATGTCGCTTGGAGAATAGCAGTATCGAGCGGCAGCCTTCCTCCGTTCTCGAAAAGAAGTGCCAGAGCCACCCACATCAGGTGCTCGACATCGGACTCTATGACTACAACGTCAGGTGTGAAAGGTGCGTCACCGAGAGGGCAGCAGGCTACCATCTTGTACTTGCCCATCTCCAGCCTGGTCATGGTGCTCAGCGTGTTCTTGACAGCCTCCGGGCTGGCGAAGATGCCCATCTTCGCCGGCATCTCGCCTGAGGATAAGGTAGCTGGCGGCCCCTTGAAGCCGATTGCCCATGCTGCTGCGGGGCATGCTATGTTATCCGCAGTGAGCAGATATTTCTTGCCTTCCCTGGCACCCATAAGCACCTGGCAGTAGCGCCGTTCACTGGGCGTCTCAAAACCGTCGAGCCTAACCCTGTCCTTAAAGAACTTCACTGCTACCGGCTCGTATTTCAGCCCCAGGATTTCCTTCAATACGCCAGCGGCCTGTTTCAAATCTGTCATGATAATTCCTCCCCGTGCAACCCTACTTCCACGCTTCCAATTCCTTCAACAACTCAATAACCCTTGCCTTTATCTCGTCCCTTATCTCCCTGACCTTTTCTATAGGTTTGTCCTTGGGGTCTTCCAGTCCCCAGTCTCGTGTCTCCACCCAGCTTGCGGGGCATGACGCTTCTGCGCCGCAGCCCATAGTTATCACCAGATTGGATTGGTCAATCATCTCAGGGATCAACGGCTTCGGTTTGTTGCCACTTATGTCAATACCTACTTCTTTCATGGCCCTGACTACAGCAGGCTCAACGTTAGCAGCAGGGTTGGTGCCTGCCGAAATCGCTCTGGCTCTGCCGTTGGCAAGATGGTTGAAGAAAGCCTCTGCCATCTGGCTGCGACCCGAATTGCCCACACAGACAAAGAGCACGGTGTTCATTAGCTTCATCCCCCGCATAGTATCATTCTACCTACTTGACAAAAACATTGACCACCATCCAGATGGCAAGAGCGATGAGAACTACCGCCAGCACGAATCGCAACCTGGCTACGCTGACTTTCAGCGACAGCATGGGTCCCAGCGTGGCCCCGGCAAAAGCAGCCGCGGCCAGGGGAAGAGCTACCCAGATATTGAAAGCAGAGCCACCCACCAGATGGCCGATAAAACCAGGTAAAGCGGCAATTCCCACATAAGTCGAAGAAACCCCGATGGCAATCCTGGTCGGACAGCCAAATAGGAGTATCAACAAAGGCAGGACAAAGAGGCCGCCGCCGACCCCTATCATGCCCGCTATGAAGCCAGCCAGGGCTGTGGCTGGAATGAGCAGTCCCATAGAAACACGGTACTGATGCTCTCCACAGCGTCTATCCCAGCACAACCATTGCGGCATGAAGCCTGGGGTTTGCCCCTCAGTAGTTGGGCGAAGCATGAAGAAGGCAGCGATGGTTAGCACCAGCGCAAAGATGACCTTAAGCACCAGCGCACTTACAAAGTGGGCCACGTAGCCTCCGGCAAACGAACCCAGAATTGCGAGAGGAACGATGGAGAGAAGCAGTTTCCAGTCCACCGTTTTCTTCCGCCCGAAGACCAGGGTCGCTGCCAGACTGGCCAGCATAATCATGAACAGGCTGGTAGTGGAAGCTTCGTGGAAGTCCATACCTGCTACCAGCAGTACCGGCACATATGTAGAGCCTCCGCCCTGGCCCACCATGGAAAAGGGTACGGCCAGGGCCATTACTACTATGCAGGCAATAACGGTTGCTATTATTGACATCCTTTGATTCTCCCTGAGGAGGGACTATCCCTCCTCATTGTTAGCGTGAGGGTGTTTAATTTCATTTTCCCATGCAATTTCGGCTTTGGAGCCCTTCATGCCCAAATTTGGTAGTTGCCTGATTTATCAGG
>JBBIRL010000201.1:0-3300 GCA_037441825.1 Dehalococcoidia bacterium
TAGCCATGAACGTAGCCTCGATGTCCTTGATGCTTAGCTGAGCATCGGCCAGGGCTGCCATTACGGCCTCTCTCACCATCTCTGCATAGTTGACATCGGGTCGCTTGCTAGTGTGATATGTCTGTCCGATTCCTACTATCGCTACTCTATTAGGCATGTTTTTCTCCTCCAACTATCTGCTGCCAAGAATCATCACACCGTGATGCTGTCCGCAGGCACCGGTGATGCCATGGGCAAGGGCTACCCGGGCATTCTTTACCTGATGGTCTCCCGCTTCTCCGCGAAGCTGTAACACTGCCTCGGCAACACGTGCCATCCCTGCCACACAGATTGGGTTGCCGGAGAGCACACCGCCGGAGGGGTTCACCGGCAGCTTGCCGCCCATCCTGGTCATACCGGAATCAATAAATTTTCCTGCCTCGCCTTTGCCGCAGAAACCCAGCCCCTCCATCCACATAAGCTCCTGATATGAGTATTCCTCCGATATCTCTGCGACATCTATCTCTTTCATAGGGCTTCTGATACCAGCCGTGCTGTATGCTTTCTTGGCTGCTTTGGCAAGGGCTTCACATTCTGCCAAATCTCTATCTCCCAGATAGTGTGTCTCGTAGCAGTTAGAAGCCCCTAATATCCAGACCGGTTTCTTGGTAAGCTTTTTGGCTCTCTCCTCTGTGGTCAAAATCATCGCGCAGGCGCCATCCGAAATAGGCTTGGCATCCAGAAGCCTGATGGGAGACGACAATATTTTGGAACTCAGGACATCCTCTACTGTGATATCCAGAGGTGCCTGGGCGAGGGGATTCTTTTTAGCATTGCCGCGGTTTTTTACCGCTACCTTGGCGCATTGTTCAGGGGTTATTCCATATTTGTACATGTAGCGCCTTGCCTGCATGGCAGCAGCCGAGATGAAGTCCAGTCCCAACTGTCTGAGTAGAGCCGGGTCGAAAGCAGCGTTTTCAATAAGGCTCTTCTCAGCTTGGGATTCCTTCGTATGTGCTACAACAATGACAAGTTTATGGTGCCCCGATAAAATCCTCGCCATTCCCGCATAAACAGCGTTGATACCATCCTCACAGACTTTATCCTCATCGCTCAGGTGAGCGCCCACAACGTGTTGAATATTCATGTTAGATATCGTTCTGCCATCCCAGAAATCCTGGGAACAGGACACGGCGGCATCGAAATCGGATAGGGTGAGCCCTGTAGCCTCCAGAACCTGTTTCACTGCCTCGTACGCCAGTTCCTCTTCGCTCGCATCAGCCCTATTAGGGTGGTACTTGGTCTGTCCTACGGCCACTATTGCCGCTCTTTCAGTCATATGTGACTCCTTCCTGTCCTACCGTCTGTGTGCACTCGCGTTTAGTTGCTAACAGCCCTTGAATTCAGGTTTCCGCTTATTGAAGGTCATAATACGAATGTGGCCCTTTCTTGTCGTAATCCATGGTCATTCAGCCCTCCTTCGGCGATTTATTTAAGGATTACGGAGATTTTTTAAAATTTAGGGACACCCCCAAATCCCCCGGCAGGAAGTGCCCCACACCTCTCGGTGGCGTCTCGCATGTCTATCGGACACGGCAGCCTTGTCTCTACAATGTCTATTTTAGTGACTTATGCATCTGGTGGTACCTGTACACCATATTGGCGACATTTATGCCTGAGTCAACTGCCTGATGGACACCGACGCCATAGCCGCCAGCATCAGTGCCCACATAGAACAATCCCTGGATGGGCGACTTGGGCGAAGGCTTGTACCTGGCGCATTGTCCTACTATTTGACCTATTCCTATACATTCGCCGCCCTGTCCTGGCAGCACCTGGTCACGGGCGAGGGCGGACACCTCGCGTGTAGAGTAGCCCTCCTTCGCCTCAATATACTTTGGCATATTGGGGAAAACTTTAAATATGATTTCCTCCCCTTTGTCCCACCACTTCTTTTTTTGTGCAGCCGTCATCTGGGGGTCGGCAGGGCACCAGAATCCCGTCATCAGTATGTGTTTACCTCGAGGAGCCGCGTTAGGATCGTAGTTGGTGGGGGACTCATAGTAGACAACGAATTCCTTGGGGAGGTCGCCTGACTTTGCCTTGACGAAGCGTTCCAGACTCCATGGAGTGTCATTGGAGAATATTACGCCGTAGGGAGCATCGGTCACCTTCTTGCTGAGGAAATAGCGGGTTCCCATGAATCCCATTGAGGGGACTAAATCCTTTATATAGTTCACGTAGCCCTGGTCGAAGTGCTCTTCACCCACCAGTTTCAGCACAGTGGGCTGAATGCCAGCGTTACTAATCACTATAGGAGCATGGAAGCTACCGGCTTCGGTAACTACCCCGGTAACCTTACCCTTGTCTACAGTGATTTTCTTCACTCTAGAGCGCATAACCACCTCGCTGCCGAATGACTCCACAGCCTCCGCGTAGGCCTCGGCTACGCGACCGATTCCACCCTCACAGAAAAGCCCGCCACTGCGAAGGATCATGTCCTGAATAGTTCTCACTGCCTCTGAAGCAGCCAGCGCGTCAACAGGGATCACAAACATACCGTCACACATCAAGCTGACGAAGAAACTGTAGAGCGGCCTGGGTGCATTATACCGACTGAGCCACTGCTGGAGGCTAATATCATGCAGGGTGTCGATGTCCTGCGGGCTCATTGCAATTAATTCCGTAAAAAGCTTAAGGGCCTCCTCCCTTTCCGCTTTCTTTAACCCCAGCCAGTCGAAGAGGACATCGGGATTCATCCCACCGGGAGGCATCTGGGGCATAGAGACATACTTTCCGGAGGGGGTCCTGTATACGCTGTCCGGGTTACTAGGCGATACAAGCTTCACCTTGCTCTCAACACCCAGTTCCTTGAGCACAACTTCAAGCAGACTTCCCACAACGGGGGCAGATATAATTACCCATGGCGTATGGGTGAAACCCTTCTTGGAGAGGGTCACGGCCTTGCCACCGGCACGCGAATTCTTATCCAGCAGCAGCACTTTGAGCCCTCGCTTTGCCAGCAGCCCGGCGCAGGAGCAGCCACCAAATCCGGCTCCTACCACAATCGCATCGTATTCTGGCTTCGCCATAGCACTTCTCCTCTCCTTAGTCTCTTCGGTCAGTTATAAAATGAGTGAAGAAACAAGTTTATCCGATTAGAAGTCGCCGGGATGACCGGGCTGCTTGTTGCGCCATTGCTTAGGAGACAGTATGAAGCTCACGATGGAGCGTTTCGCGCAGCACGCCATGACTTTCGCCAGGTCACGAAAGTTCATGGCTGCTCGAATCCTCCACTTGACGGGTTCGACGACGTCTACT
>JBBIRL010000202.1:0-3261 GCA_037441825.1 Dehalococcoidia bacterium
GCCAAGACTATTTCAAGACACCTCAAGGCACGTCAATGAATTGTGACACGGTCTCCAAGCACGGAATCCAGGCCATCCGTTCGCCATGAGCCCGTCGAAGGGTGACGGGCCTGTTTATGGTTCGACAAGCTCACCACGAACGGGTTCGCCCCAGGCCTGGCTCTATAGGCGGTAGTACTTTCAGCCATTACTATTTGCCTCTTCCTTTCAGTACCGCGTGGTCATTGTAGGAACTGCCTTCAGGTGCTATCTTCTTGTCGGAAGCCACCGGAGGGACATAAACCGTTCCAGCCTCTGGTTGCTTCAGCACAGTTTCAGGGGTGGAGGAGATGCGATGAGAACGGCGCAGGAGAAAGAGCTCAAAATAATCTCCACGGGGAACGATGAGCTCGACAAGAAGATGGGTGGTGGGATACCCCTGGGGACCCTGACCCTTGTCGAAGGGCAGCCCGACTCCGGCAAATCTGTGCTCACGCAGCAAATGCTCTGGGGCTCGCTGAACAATGGGTGTACTGCTGTAATCATCACCACTGAGAACACAGCTAAGAGCCTGGTCACCCAAATGCAGAGCCTGAACCTGGATATCACGGATTACCTCCTTCTTTCCCGGTTGGGGATATACCCCATAGACATCAAGAAAACGAGACAGAACCTGAGCGCAGGAGTTGTGCCCCTGCTTACCGGTTGTGCTCATAAGGGCGTCAACCTGGCAGTGATAGACTCCCTCACCTACTATCTAACCCACGCCACTATCGAGGAAGTGCTTTCCTTCTTCGAGGAGTGCAAGATGCTTACCGGCAGGGGGATGAGCATTGTCTGCGTGGCGCATTCCTACGCCTTCACTGAGGAGGCCATGGTCAGGTTAGGGTCCATGTGTGATGCCCATCTGAGGCTGCGTATCGAGACCATGGGGAGCAAGATGGTCAAGATACTGGAGGTAGCCAAAGTGCGGGGCGCCAAGCTGACCACAGGCAACATCGTATCCTTCGATGTCGAGCCCAACTGGGGCATCCGGGTCATCCCCTACTCCAAGGCCAAAGCCTAGACGCCGCCCTCCCCTGGCATATTGTCCACAGCATGATGAGAGATGTAGCGTCGTGACTCCCGTCACGATGGAAGGTTTACCAGAGCAAAATAGCATACACAGCAAGCAACAGAGTCATGTAAAAATTTGTAGGGGCGAGATGCCCTCGCCCAAAATCTTCTCGCCCCTAAACATGTCATTCCTGCGAAAGCAGGAATCTAGATGCACCGTCCCATCACACGCTTCGTTGAGGCCAAACCCAAATGATGCTATAATTAGCCTGAGAGCGATGGCAGCCGCTCTTTTTTAAAAGGAAGGCATCAGGGCAGTTGACATGGAAGACAGACCCAGAAAGCTGAATATCGAGGTCACCTCAAGATGCAATCTCAATTGCGATATGTGCATGAGAAAGGTTTTGATGGAGGACTCAGGCGATATGACCCTGGAGACCTATAAGGCTTTGCTGCCGGTTTTCCCCGAGCTCGAATCGGTCAACATCATCGGCATCGGCGAGCCGCTCATGAATGAGAGCATCATCGAGATGATCTGGCTGGGAAAGAAACATCTCCCCTCGAACGGGACCTTCAGCCTCACTACCAATGCCACTTTGCTCAATGAAAAGATGGCCAAACAGTTGGTAGCCTCCGGCATCGATGACATCGTCATTTCCATGGACGGCGCCACCCCCGCCACCTTTAACGACATCAGAAAACAGGCCAGTTACGACGAGGTGTTGAAGAATATCGGGCTTCTGAACAAGGCTAAAAAGGCGCTGGACAGCGTAACGCCCCGGCTGGGGTTTGAGTTTGTCGCCATGAAAAAGAACGTCGCCGAGCTGCCCCAGCTTGTCAACCTCGCCGCCAGTCACGGCATAAGCTTCATCATCGTCACTAACCTGCTGCCCCATACCGAGGAGATGACGAAAGAAGTTTTGTATGACTATAACTCCGACAAAGCCATTGAGCTGTTCAACGAAGCAGTTGCCGAAGCCAAACGCCGCAATCTGGATATGGCATTCGAAAACATCGATGTGGAGAACTATTCCAGCGCCCTTTTCGGAGTGCCCCCGCTGAAGGACAGGCTCCGCTCCCCCAAGCCTCTGCGGAAATGGGATGAGCGTTTGCAGAAAAAGTATCAGTTGTTGGACGATATAGTAGCCAGAGCCCGGGAACAGAACGTAGTGCTCAACTTGAAGAACCTGATGTCAAGAGACGGCACAGACCCCGGGCAGATAGCCGCTATATTCGCCGAGACCAGCGCCAGGGCAAAGAAACACGGCATAAATCTCGAACTGCCGCCGCTAATACCCAGAAGCCAGAGAGAATGCGGCTTCATGAAGAACAGGATTGCCTTTATAAGCTGGGATGGCTACGTCAGGCCCTGCAACAACCTCTATCATTCCTACATATGTTATGTCAATAACAGGAAGAAGAGCATAACCAGCGTAAGCTTTGGCAATGTAAACAAGCAGAGTTTCAATGAGATATGGAATTCGAGAGAATACCGCAGCTTCCGCAGAAATGTGGATAAGTTCGACTTCGCTCCGTGTGGGGATTGCCCTCACGCTGAGGCCTGCTTCGCGCTACTTTCCCCGGTGTTCCGCAAAGACTGCTATGAATACACTCAACCCTGCGGTGATTGCCCCTGGGCTAGAGGTATTCTGAAGTGCATGTAGCCAGAAGACTATTTCTTCTTCGTCCCTGACGGGTAGGGAACGTCAGGACGGTCTCCCCTCACTACCTTGAGGATATATGCAGTCTTGTTTCTCTCAGGCGGTATCTCAAACTTATATTCAACCAGCTTCCATACCGCCCGCTTGCTGCACTTAGGGCACGGGGGCAACAGCTCTCCCCGGAACTTGTAGACCTTGCTCTCCTTGGCCGAAGGTTTGCATTTTGAAGAAGCGATATGCTGCACGAATTCGTAATCGCCATCGATAGGCGCCCTTAACGCAGTCCTGACCTCGGTGCCAAGCGGTATATCTATCATCTTGCGCTGCTGCATCTTTTGCCCCCTTTAAGGTTTGAATAATTACTGACGCAATTCGTTCAAATCATAACATATCATGCTGGCATTGTCGAGTATTTTTTGAGAGGCACTTCCTAATCATCTTTCAACCCCCTATATCCCCCAGTCTTGGGGGAAGGAAGGTAAACTGGGGGACACCCCCGCACCCCCGGCAGGAGAAATCTCCTGCACCTCTGTTTCAACCCCATACGGGAAACAGAAATACGCAC
>JBBIRL010000203.1:0-3215 GCA_037441825.1 Dehalococcoidia bacterium
ATCTTAAACAGCCGACCTACCCCTCCGGTAGACAAAATGAGAAAACGGCAGCCAAACTCCTCCGCGGAACCGGAGTGCAAATCCTGAGCAGCGACTCCGTGTACCTTGCCATCTCGAACCAGGATCTCAGTAACAAGAAAATACTCAAAGATGGTAATCCGCTTCGATGCACGAGCAGCATTGCTCAAAGTAACCTCGATACGCTCTCCGGTAGCATCCCCGCCGGCATGCAAAATACGGGGTACACTGTGGGCAGCCTCCTTGGTCAAAGCGATTTCGCCATCAACTGTATCGAAGGGAACCCCGAACTTAACAAGGTCAGCGATACGGTCAGCGGCTTCCTCGGTTAGAATGCGCACCGCCTCCGGATCGCACAGCCCGGCGCCAGCAGCTATAGTGTCCTTGAAGTGAAGTTCGGGAGAGTCAAGGCTGCTGATAGCCGCCGCAATACCTCCTTGGGCATGCTTGGTATTGCACTCGTCTATGCTGCCTTTGGTGAGGATGAGGACGCTTCCCACCTCCTGAAGCAGCAAGGCATCGTAAAGCCCCGCGATCCCACTGCCAACAATTATATAGTCGTATTGCTTCATTTTTACCTCTAAGCTATTGCCAGCATTCGATCCAAAGCGCGCTTCGCTCTCACCCTTATATCCTCAGGGACAACAACCACGTTCCTTTTAAGCTCCATAGTCTTAGCAAGCCCCTCCAATGTGGTCCTCTTCATATTGGGACACATCAGAGCTCTGGAGATGACATAGAATGTCTTGTCGGGATTCTCCTTCTTTAAGCGGTGAACCAAACCCTCCTCAGTGCCTATAAGGAACTTCTTCGCCGGGCTTTCTTTTATATATTTCGCCATCTGCGACGTGCTGAGCACAGCATCGGCGAGTGCGATGACCTCGGCAGTGCACTCCGGGTGCACCACGACCCTGGCATCGGGATGAGCTTGCTTTGCCGCAATAACTTGCCTGGCATTAAGACGTGCGTGGGTGATGCAATAGCCCGGGTAAGATATTATCCGCTTCTTAGTCTTAGTGGAAACATACTGTCCCAGATTCTGGTCCGGGATAAACAGTATCTCGTCGTTGGGCACAGATTCTACCACCTTGACTGCATTGGCAGAGGTGCAGCAGATATCGCTCTCAGCTTTCACCGCTGCCGTAGTATTAACGTAGCAGACCACAGTAGCCCTGGGATAGCGTTTCTTCCACTCCTTGAGGTCATCCGCATCTATCATATCGGACATAGGGCAGCCGGCGGTGCTTTCAGCAAGGAGCACAGTGCGGGTAGGATTGAGGATAGCAGCGCTCTCAGCCATGAAGTGTACCGCACAAAATACTATGACCTCAACGTCTAGCTGAGTTGCTTTGCGCGCCAGCTCCAGGGAGTCGCCCACAAAGTCAGCAATGTCCTGCACCTCGGGACGTTGATAGTTGTGGGCCATGATGACTGCGTTGAGGTCTTTTTTGAGCTTTAGTATCTTCTCCCCGAGTCCATTTTCAATTTGTACCGTTGCTGACTCCTCCGTTGAAATGTTTTAGTGATAGCTTAATCCAATCTACTTCGAGTGTCAACGAAAAGGTAGAAGATGATATTGCACCTTTTGCATATTCAGGGTAGAGTTAAGAGAGCAAAATTGTCCGAGAGAAGAAGACTTGATTATTACGCGCCTGAGCTTGACTAACTTCCGCAACTATGCCA
Source organism: Dehalococcoidia bacterium (assembly GCA_037441825.1). GTDB lineage: Bacteria > Chloroflexota > Dehalococcoidia > SZUA-161 > SZUA-161 > JACWAE01. Next base: position 1,702 of record JBBIRL010000203.1, read on the forward strand.
GCCTGGAGTTTGACCTGCCACCGCATATAATGGTGCTTCAAGGAGACAATGCCCAGGGCAAGAGTAATCTCCTTGAGGCGATTTATATCCTGGCAACCAGCAGGTCCCCTCGCACAGCATCCGACAGGGAGCTAATCAACTGGGATGCCTTCGAAGAAGAAATCCCCACATGCCGTATTGCGTCTGTAGTCCGGAAGGCTGGAAGTAATCTCAAGCTGGAGATCGCCCTCAGCGCCAAGGCGGCTACCTCTCCCCGTTCAGAGGACTTTTTTTCTCGATGGCAACCGACGAGCAAATCCTCTCCTGTTCAGAAACGTATTCGGATAAACGGCGTCGTCCGCCACGCTGCTGACCTCATAGGACAGCTCAACGTGGTAACATTCAGCGTCTACGATATAGATTTGGTCGGAGGTGAGCCGGCGCTGCGCCGCCGCTACCTCGACATCACTAACTCTCAGATTGACCACCGCTACCTGCGCAATTTACAGCGCTACAACCGTGTACTCTGGCAGCGCAACCAGCTTCTGCGCATGATCGCTGAAAACAAGGCAAACTCCGATGAGCTTGCCTTCTGGGACCAGCAACTGGTGGAAACAGGTGCCTACCTCATTGTCCAGAGGGAACACATGGTAGCAGCACTTAACCAACTGGCACAGGGCATCCACGAGGACCTCAGCGGCGGACAGGGCAAGCTAGACTTGTTTTATTTCAGAAGCATTGATAAGCAGAGGGGTAAAGAGGACTCTCAGGTGAAGGAAACGGCCGAGGTATTCGCCAAAGCTTTGCAGGCAGCACGCGATAAGGAGATAGCCCAAGGGATGTCGCTGGTGGGGCCACACCGTGACGACCTCCGCTTCTTGGTCACTGAGGTGGATGCGGGGATTTACGCCTCTCGTGGTCAGCAGAGAACCGTCGCCCTCTCGCTAAAGCTTGCCGAGGCCAATTTCATGCTCAGCGCCACCAAAGAACATCCTATCCTTCTCCTGGATGATGTCCTCTCCGAGCTCGATGCCCGGCGGCGCCATCACCTGCTTAGCTCTGCTGCCAACTACCGGCAGGTTCTCATCACCACCACCGACCTTGACCGTTTCGAACCCGATTTCCTGGCGCAGGCATCCTTATTCAGGGTGACTCAGGGCCGCATCGAGCCGCTATCAGCTTAGCGCGCTGACCGCTTCTTTTCCCTGGCGCAGAACTTTATGATTTCGGCGAAGTTGTTAATCTTCCCCTGGTTGTTAGTCTCGAGGAAACCGTCGTAAGTAAGACTGATCCAGGGCTTGCCGTACTTTGCGCTGAGCTTCTCGGATATCGCAGCAACAATCCCTCCGGGCATACAGCCGTGCGGCATCACTGAAATCACCCCATCGAAATTAGGATCCTCCAGCCACTCCACCCCCGCACCTATGCTGAGAACAGCCTCACTGCCGCACTTCGGGGAGAGATACTGTTTCGATTTGTGGAGCAGCTCCTTGGTTGTAGGCTCGCTGCCCTGAATCAACTCCTCAAAATTCACA
>JBBIRL010000204.1:0-3197 GCA_037441825.1 Dehalococcoidia bacterium
CGGGGATGCGGTGTGGATTACCTTGAATCCGCAGGCAGGACATGAACAAGAAGGACGCCGTCCTGCTGTGGTACTCTCACCTCAAAGCTATAACGGCAAGACAGGACTAGCTATCCTTTGTCCCATTACCAACCAAATCAAAGGCTATCCATTCGAGGTTCTTATTCCTGCAGGGTTGCCGGTATCGGGGGCTATCTTATCTGACCAGGTTAAAAGTTTAGATTGGCGTGCTAGAAATGCAGAGTTAATGTGCACTTTGCCGACCGAGACTATCTCGGAGGTACTCCAGAAGTTGGTTACGTTGTTATCGCAATAGGAAATGCTTCACGTAGCAATGTTGCTCCTTTATAAAGGTGATAAAGTCAGGTGTAGAAACGTGCTTTTTGTTCTGTAACCAGTCGGTCAAAGACTCTCCCTCAAAATCTCTGAAACTCCTCTGCCTTCCTTCTGAGCTATCTCCCTCAGCTTTGAGTAGATTCCCTCTTCTAATTTGAATGTTACTACCACTTTTGCCATACCTGTATGGTATTACAGAGTATTACGATTTTCAACCACCTAAAAGGTGACCACAACGGCGAATCTATTTGGCCTCGTCTTTTTCCGAATTCACGGACCACGGTCCCAATGACGATATTGATTAAAACAGCCGTCTCATGCTATACTTACGAATTGAAAAAACACCTTGGCGATCCGCAGTAGCTCAGCGGTAGAGCGGGCGGCTGTTAACCGCTTGGTCGTAGGTTCGAGTCCTACCTGCGGAGCCAGTTTTCATCTTGGAAACCATCACTCCTATACAAAACAATACTGATACTCCAGTTGTATCCTGCTACAGGTCAAAACCACGTGACATTTGTCAGGGAAGCTTTGAGAGTATTTCTTCAACCAGCTTGATATGCCACTTCTCCTGTTCAGCCAGTTTTCGTAACGAAGGTGACAATCGCTCCCCGACCTCTTCCGCCGCCTGCGTATGCAGATTGAGTGCGAGGTGCTCCAGTCCCAGTTGCTTCTGAAAAAAGTCTTTCAAATCTACTGGCTCAGCTAGAGGCACAAAACCGGGGAACGGAGGTATGCCTCCCAGTTCAGAGATGGCATTGGATACCGTGTCGGCATGTCTTATTGAATCTTGCCCCAGTATATCTACCTTCGATGCGAGTTGTTCGTCAGGCATCATCTTGGCGATCCGAGGGTAATGGACTATCGTCTGGTATTCTACTTTCAAGGCACGAGAAAGAATGTCCAGCACTCCTTTTCCTGTTTCAAGCTTTGGCATTTCGATTTCCTCCTCTGGTACTATATTTCCCAACTATGGTGATACAACTCCAATCCTAAGGCACAACTCGGTAAAATGACGAGCTTCTCTAGCCCCCCTCGCTCGGTGTAGCCTCCAGTATCCAGGATTCCCGCTCCAGAACTTTAAATAAGGCTTCTACAACCATCGGGTCCCATTGTGACCCAGCCCCTTTCTTGAGGATTTGCACCGCCTCTTCGTTGCTGAGTCGAGGGCGATAGGGACGAGGACAGGTCATAGCATCATAAGCATCAGCCACAGCCATTATGCGCGCCCCCAGAGGTATTGACTCAGCCTTCAGATTCTTAGGATAACCTTTGCCGTTGTACCACTCGTGATGAGCCTCAATCAAGGTCAGAACATCCTTGAAATAGTCCACATGATTTATTATCTCCACCGCTGCTGTGGGGTGTCTCTTCACCTCGCTATACTCAGCAGGGGTCAACAGGCCCGGTTTAAACAGGACATGGTCCGGAATAACAACCTTGCCTATATCATGTAGTAAGGCGGCAATCTTTATCTGCCTTACCAGCTCTTCAGAGCAACGAAGCTGGATGGCGATCTCGCTGGCTCGAAGCCCCACGCGCTCAGAGTGGCCGCGGGCATAAGGTTCATGCGCTTCAGCCATCAGCGCCAGTGACTCAGCCATATGCAAATATGCTTCTCCCAAACCATTTTGCTGAGACGCGCCCCCTAGCTTATCAAGCGCAATCTGCTCGCGTGATAGTGCCTGGATAGCTTGATTGTAGTACTCCTGTACCTGCTCTACCTGTTGCTTTACCTTTTGCTCCAGATGGCGCTGGTACTCCCTGTTTTCCAACACCAGTCTCCTTCTTTCCAGAGCCCTCCTTACTCTCATGCCCAGATCATCCAAGTCGAAAGGCTTAGTCACGTAGTCATATGCACCAAACTTCATGGCTTCCACAGCCGTCTTGGCATCTACCACAGCGGTTATCATAATCACACAGGTATCAGGATGATCGGTAACCATCTGGGGCAGCGCCTCCATACCCGATAGACCCGGCATTTTGATATCCATAAGCACCAGGTCAAAGTCCCTCATGAATGCCCTCCACAAGGCTTCCTTGCCATCGACTGCTACTTCACAATGGTAGCCCTCCAACTCCAATTTGCGGGTAAGCATGCTCCTGATCGCATCCTCGTCATCAACTACCAATATCGCTACTTCGGATTCCTCCATCTCACACCCCCTGGACTTACTGACCTTCGGAAACTATCGGTATCTCCACCACAAAGGTAGCACCTTCACCAAGCTTGCTTTTGGCATATATACGGCCGCCATGAGCTTCAACAAGCCCATAGCAGATGCTCAGACCCAGCCCCGTACCCTTGCCCACCTCTTTCGTGGTGAAGAACGGGTCAAATATCCTCTTCATGTTCTCCTCCGGGATGCCCGGGCCGTTATCAGCAAAGCTTATCTGGATCATATTGCCGACCTTCTGCGTCTTTACCACAAGCCTCCCTCTCCTGTGCATCTCCACCATGGCCTGTTCGGCGTTATTCACAATGTTTATGAATACCTGCTGCATCTGGAAAAAGTCAGCCATCGTCTTCGGCAGGTCAGCGGCGAAATCTACAACCACATCTATATTGTTCACCTTCATCCGATGAGCACCCAGTTCCAGGGTCTTCTCAATAACCTCATTGAGCGAGACAAGCTGCTTCTCAGGCTCATGCCTGCGGGCAAAGGAAAGCAGATTTTGTGTTATTTTGGCAGCACGCTGCGACTCCCTGTAGACAATGCCCAAGTCCTTCCTCGTAGTCTCATCCAGGTCGTCTTTAGCTGTCAAAAGCTGGGCAAACCCCTGGATAGCAGCAAGAGGGTTGTTCAACCCAGTTACCCGGCCCGGTAAACGCCTTCATTGCTCCCATGGTTCTGTAATCGCGC
>JBBIRL010000205.1:0-3163 GCA_037441825.1 Dehalococcoidia bacterium
GTTCAAGATTCCCGCCTTCGGCCCGGAGGACGTCTGGAAGCCAACCATCGCCGCCATCAACGGGCACTGCATTGCCGGCGGGGCTTTGATAGCTCATGACTGCGATATCCGCATCGCCGCCGAGAATGCAGAGTTCGGCATAGCCGAAGCTTTAAGGAACATGCCGGCGAGCTGGGTGCGCGATTTGCACCTTCATCTGCATCTGGGCCATGCCATGGAGCTTGTGCTCTGGGGTGACAAGAGGGTCAGCGCTCAGCGTGCCTACGAGATGGGGTTCTACAACAGGGTCGTGCCTGCGGACAAGCTCATGGAAGAGGCTATGAGCTGGGCGGAGCGCATGGTCAATCTGGCGCCTCGCGCAGTGTGGAACTTCAAGGAGATTATCAAGCGGGGAGCTTACATGGAGCCCAAGCTGGGCAGGGCTTTCGGACAGGCGCTGGAGCAGAACCTGAAGGGCATGGAGGATACCCAGGAAGGTGCGGCGGCGCTGAGGGAGAAGAGGAAGCCCATCTTCAAGAACCAGTAACTTGTTTTTAGCAACCCGGGGAGTACCGAGGGGCTAGAGGTTGGGTAAGCATATCTGGGCAGACTCAGCAGTGTCCTTCTGGCACTTCGGGCAAAAATAGGTGCCCCGGTTGCGCACTGCAATGCGTTCAATAGGGGTGGCACAAACCTTACAAGTTTGGCCACCCCTATGTGCTGCATAAAAATCGTACTGTTGACTTCCCTTTTCACCGGTGGGACGGCGGTAGTCGCTGATGCTGGCTCCACCGTTACCTATCGCTTTGGTGAGCACGTCTCGTATTGCTTGATGCAATTTCTCTATTTCCGCATCCGAAAGGCTGTTTGCCGGCCTCAGAGGATGGATACCGGAGAAGAACAGCGCCTCGTCGGCATACATATTGCCGATGCCGGCGATGACTTCCTGGTCGCAGAGAACTGCCTTGATGGGCGCTTTGTGGCTGCTCAGCCGCTTTGCCAGGACCTCTGGTGTGAAGCTGATGTCGAAAGGCTCAGGGCCGAGCTTGCCGATTTCCTCGTTTTCGTCCTTTACCAGCGATATTGTGCCCAGCTTGCGCCGGTCGGTGAAGAGAAGCTCTGTACCGTTATCCAGACTGAATACTGCTCGTACGTAGGGGCTGGATTCAGTACGTTGCTCCCCTTTACGCTTTAGTAGCAGGGAGCCGGTCATCCTGAGATGGATTATCAGCGCCTCGCTGCTAGCAAGGCGGAAGATAAGATACTTTCCCCTCCGCCCTATCTCCTTTATCAACTGACCCGGAAGGCGATGTTTAAGCTCCTCAACTGAGGTGTGGTGCACCATCTCCGGACAGTAAATAGATACTCCGGTGAAGCGGCGTCCCTCGATAGAGGGACGCAGGTCACTCACAATGGTCTCGACTTCCGGCAGTTCAGGCATTTTCTATGACCTTTTCAGGAATCAGAGAGGTCTAGTGAGGCGAATACTATGAAAGTGTCTCAGTGAAAGTTCTTAGAGGTATCACATAAGCTGCTTTCTGTTGCCGAACCCTCTTACACAAATCCTCATCTGCTGTTACAAGGTTCCAATTGATATCTTCAGCTAACTGAAGATATATGGCATCATACAAGGTACAACGATATCTATTTGCCTGTCGACATGCTTCCTCAAGAAGGGCAGGGGTTTCTTCTATCATTGGCAAAGGGAGTTTGCGGAAGCTTCGAAGTGCATCTATAGCATCTGTTTCATTAATTCGACCATCTTTTAAGGCTTTGCTAATAGCTGCAGGAACTTCATATAGTAAAATACGGGGAGCTACAATTTCTATTAAGCCCTGTCCAAATAAGTCAAAAAGGTTGTCAGTTTTGTCAGTCCATTGTTCATCTCGCAGATACAATTTAGCTACAACATTCGCATCAGTGACTAGTCTCAGCATTCATTAACCCTTTTCAGTTCCGTTCCGAAGCTGCCGAATAATTGTAGAGGTTGTGAGTGGTGCTATGTTCAGCTTCTGACGAGTCTCCCGAGCGGCTTTTATCGCATTTTGGCGAACTCCTAGTTCTTTAGGGTCAATCTTAGGGAGCCGTCCGAGTCTTATATCTTCGAATGATACTTCTGGGTGCTCCGGCCACTTAACTATCCACCTGTCTCGTGCTAATTGTAAATCAAGTGTAAGCACCTCAAATGCTGAATAGCTTGGTTCCCTAAAGAATCTTGACTCATCTCCTTCGCGTATCCAATTTACAAGGTTAGGAGTCCATCTAGTAAAAGGATAAACCTGAGCTGCGTCGTGATAATCTGATACCTCTGTTTTTTCCTTCAACGATACTAATGTCATGCTATTCTCCGATGAAATAAGTCTCAAACTTTTCGCTCTGCTGCTTAGCAAAATCTAAAGCGTTCTTAGTAAAATCGCGCACTTCTTTCTCTGAAAACTCAGACCCTTTCCTAGTGACAAGATAGTAGTCTATGTCTAGGAAAGTCAGGACAGGAGGCATATTTTCTGGCTTAGAGAAAAGCATGTCCCGAATCTGAGCCATTTCCATAGGCCCAAAATTTATGTTTGCTTTACATTCCTGGTGTTTTAGGATAAAGCTAACTCCAATATCAACCGAGTTCTCTGATAAGAAGCTACTTTTAAATAGTTTCTCTTTATACTTAGACACCAATTGCTCAAAGGTAATTGGCGAAGGCTTTATCCACCAGCTTCTCGCTCCTAACCGCGCCAATGGAGGTAAAGGAGCCAGCTCATTTATTCTGCGAAAACCCTGTACCACTGTATCCAAACAATAGCCGGTATTTGGCACATATTCTAAGTCGACAACACTCCTTTCTGGATCGACAAGCACACGCATTTTTCTTTCCTGAACATGCAATCCAAATCCTGGCAATACTATCGGTTGTTTCTCTGGAGTTGATTTCCCTGCAAGAGATGTATAAAGCTGCTCATAAACGCGGAATAGTTTATGCGATTCGCTATAACGTAACTCAACAAAAAACTTTATAAGATCCATTAGAACCCTCAATTGACCGAGCGTCTCATATGATAACAATTTCAGAAGCTAAAGTCAAAAGCAAATTCTTCAAACGCTCGAACAATAGTTTGGTGTCTTACTAAGCCCTGCTTTCTACTCCATATCTCCCCAGCTTCTACCTGTCTTGATGTCCACCTTGACGGGGACG
>JBBIRL010000206.1:0-2974 GCA_037441825.1 Dehalococcoidia bacterium
GGTGGCTGAATTGATGGGAAGGTGGTGGCACGAGGGCAGCAGGGAGAGGGTATATGAATATATTAGAAGGCAATTGTGGTTGCTGAACGAAGAATCCGGTGGTATCGGTTGGAGTGCACCCGAGGCTATTGCTGAGATGGGCGTGCGTGTACCTGAACTTTTGGAACCATATGGCCATATAATGATTTCGTACGTTTTGAAGGGACAAGGTTTACTTCATGGCAGCTTGTGGGCAATAGGGCGACTGGGCAAACAGATAAAGGAAGTCCTTTGCGTATACCAGGTCAAAGTTCTAGCTGTCTTTGATAGTGGTGAACCTGAGACTTTAGCGCTTGCGGCCTGGGCAATGGGAGAATCAGACTTTGCCCCGGCTGTACCGTATTTAGAGATGCTGAGAGACAGGAAAGAAATAGTACGGATTTACATTGACGGTCATTTCCAGGAAAAGTCTCTGGGGAACTGGTCAAATGAGGCCGTCGCTAAAATTTGCAGATAAGGTCAGCTTGATTATCAGTGATGTTAGCAACACTAGACATAACACCCCAGGCAGGATATAATTTTGGAACGTAAGCGCCCGTAGCTCAGTGGATTAGAGCATTGGTCTTCGGAACCAAGGGTCGTGGGTTCGAATCCCTCCGGGCGCGCCAGTGTTTTTGGACGTAAAATTAGGTCTCCGGGCACTAGCTGAGCTCGGCTTTCATGGTTTTGCTAATCCACGCAACGTCCGGGGCAGCACAAAATAAATCCTATGATTGACAGCCATAAGCATAACCAGAGCTGACGGAGCACCTGGTATTCAAACTTGTTTGTATGTGCTGTTCACAGAAGAGCTGGAAACTGTGATAGCGTAAGGTGCCCTGTAAAATAGCAAGATAGGCAAAATGAGTTGACTATGCGATCCCCGTCTGTGGGAGAACTTCCACGTCCAGCACACAACAGAACAGGTTGGCCCTGGACGGAGGAAAGCCCACAATTTGCAGACGCTATGGCTAATGGTGCTCCCTGGCCGAGGATCAGTATTATTACCCCTAGTCTCAATCAGGGGCTATTTATTGAGGAAACCATCCGTTCTGTTCTTCTTCAAGGCTATCCCGACTTGGAATATATTGTCATAGATGGCGGCTCTGCTGACGATTCCGTTGAAATAATCAAGAAATATGAAAGGTGGCTTACGTTCTGGGTCTCAGAACGAGATAGGGGTCAGAGCCATGCTATAAACAAGGGTTTCAGCAAAGCAAGCGGTGAAATCTACAGTTGGTTGAATTCCGATGATTATTTAATGCGAAACGCTTTAAGAAATGTAGCTTTAGCATACAAGTCATCTGGAGAAGGTGGAGCCTGGTGTGGCGGATGTTTACGAGTAGACTTGAATGACAGGGTATTACGGAAAATTTGGCCGAATCGTCTCGAACCGGAAGCGATAGCTGACTGGCCGAAGAGCAACTATGCACAATCAGCATGCTTTTTCTCAAAAGAGGCTTGGCACAAATGTGGGCCTTTAGATGAAGATTTGTGCTACGTAATGGACCTGGACCTGTGGATTAAGATTGCTAAGATATTTTCTATTGTTAAGGTAAACAGCCTGCTTTCAGCAGACCATGTTCATGAGAGGGCCAAGACACAAAGAGACAGAGCCCTGATGTACGCTGAGATTTTCCTTGTACAAATGCGCCACGGATACAGACGTTTGGTTATTCAGGATATCAGCAAAGCGAGGGAAGACTATATAGCATTAATGCTAAGACTTGAGCAAATATTAAGGTTTCCACTGTTTAGACCGTTCACGCCAATTGCACTGGCAGCCTGGAGAAGATTTCCAAGACAATGGCTCTTACCTTGGAAACCGCTTTAGGCTATTTCTAACTCAAAGTAAACTATCTCAAATAGGGATTGAAGGGATTTTTGAACCTGAAAGGGCACTAGGTGGTACATGCTAAGACAAAGCTAATAGAACTTCGTAACCAGGGGTCGAGGGTTCGAATCCCCCCGGGCGCACCAGGTTCTCTCATTACCGCTTCATGCGCAAGTTAGCCTGCGCCTATGCCCTCACCGGGCTGTAGAGCCTGAACGCCGTCTTCCAGGCCACGTTCTCGCGGGCGCTTTCGCTCAGCGCATCGAGGAACACGTCATATTTCTGGATGGTTGCGGGAAGATACTCAAACCTGTTGACAACATCGGTGCCGATGCAGATGCGGTCGGAGTACGCTTCGGCAAGCTCGAGCCAGTGGTCATCGAGAACACCTTTGGGGCAGATGAACTCATCGTATACTATCCAGGAGAGGTCCACGCAGATATTGCCGTAGTGTTCCAGGATGCGCTTCACGATCTGGTAGTAAAGGGGAGTGTACACACCCCGGGAGATGCCGCAGTGGGCCCAGACAAACTGCACCTTGGGATGCCGGTGGAAGGTCTCCTCCACCTCGTGAAGCCATTTGGGGTAGGTCTTCGTACCAACGGAGGTAATATTCTGGTGTATGCAGATGGGAAACTCATACTCGGTGCAGAGGTCGAAGATACTGTCCATGGCGGGATGATTGCAGCGTGAGGGATCACCGTAGGTGAGATTGGTAAGGTCATCATGCCGGAAGAGTATCTCCCCGACCCCGTGCCATATGCCGGGGAAATATCTGATGATGCGTTCGATGTGCTTGTATGCGTACTTATCGCAGGGGTTGAATCCACCTATCATGGGGAAGAAACGTGCCTGCTGCGAGGGGTCGAGGGCGCGCAATTCCATGGCCAGGAAGGCATCAACGGCGCTGTAGTAGTAGCACTTCGAATCATCGGCGAGGTAATACTCCGGCGCGTGTCGCTCCCAGCTCTCCCACCCCTTCGAGACAGGGAGCCCGAAGATGGAAGCGTGGGAGATGTTTCCCTTATCCATGTAGTGCAGGCAGTGCTGCAGCCCCTTGGTATCCTGCAGGAAGTCCACGACATGGAGATGAGCGTCAATGCAACGGTACTTCGAGCCGAG
>JBBIRL010000207.1:0-2880 GCA_037441825.1 Dehalococcoidia bacterium
GTGCCTGGAAAGACCCCTTGTTAGTGATTACTCCTTTAACCCGGCCGTTCTCTACTGCAATGCGCTCGACTTTCGTTCGCATGAGGAGGTCGCCGCCGTGTGACTGCATAACCCTGGCTATGGCCTCGTACATTCTGCCGAAGCCACCCGATGGGTAAAGGCCGCCGCCCTGGGTGTTATTCTGCTGGAAGACTTTTATGAACTCCGAGGCGCACGCAAGAGGTCCGGCGACTTCGAGGGTGCCCTCGCTTTGCAGGGTGGCGAGCATAGAATAGAGAGAGCGTGGTATTTGATAGCGATCGAGGAATTGCACCACGCTGACATTGTCCAGCAGGTTTTGGTCATGGCGTGACATGCCCAGCATATCGGTGAAAAGCCGCATGACCTCCGGCATATCGGTATCCTTGACGCCAAGCATGTTGAACAGGTCTTGCGGGTCTACCGGTTTCCCACCTCCGGGAAGCACTAAATTCTTTATCTTGCCGGAGGGCGTCTCATAGAACATGCGGCCCATAGGGTCGGGAGCTATCAGCTCTATCTCGTTCTCCAGTCCCAGTATCCTGAGCAGCGAATGGATTTCTGTGTTGCTGGATGGGCAAGCTGCGATAGGCCAGTACTCATAACGGAATCCATTCTTGGAAACGGTCATTGCCTTGCCGCCGACCTGAGCATTTTTGTCTAAGACGAGGGTTTTGATGCCCCACTTGGCTAGCAAAGCCCCACAGGTAATACCACCCGGGCCTGCGCCAACCACGATTACATCGTACCTAGCTGACATTTCAGCCTCCTTAATCCGACATTAAGCCAGCGGTTTAAAGTACTTAATATCCAGAATGCTGGCCTCGCGCTTTTCCTTAAAAACTGCCTGAACCCTCATGCCTATCCTCAGTTGCTCAAGGTCTACCTCGCCCAACATGTGCACGATGCCGGTATCGGCACCGTCAAGCTGAATTATTCCATAGACTATAGGCGGTTCAACTGGCTGCACACGGCTCGGTTGGTGGCAAACAGTGTAGGTGAGTAACGTGCCTTTGTCGCTTACTTCTACCCATTCATCCAACTGGCCAAAGCAATCTTTACAGACTGACCTGGCAGGCACATAAACACGATTGCAGGCGGGACATCTGGTGCCCATTATCCTCTTCTTGTCCCGCAGTTCAATCAGAAAGCGGCTCCCCACAGCGCCGGCTGAATAAGTATTCGGGATATATATCTGGCCGTGATAAATCCAGACATCCATTCCTTCCAGTTTCTCAGTAACTGTCGCCATTTCTGTTACCTCCTATTCCTTCTCGATTTCTTTGAAGTACAGGATGTCTCCGGGCCCCTGCCCGCGTTCGTTGTAATCCTCTTTCCACACAGCTTTTACTCGCATTCCCTCTCTCAGCTTCTCTTTGTCTTGTTCCTCGAGCGAGTGCCTGTAGAAGACACCGTTATCCAACTCGATAATGGCGCTGGCATAGGGATTAGCCCACCTCTCGCCGTAGTGCGGGTCCCAGAGAGGGAAGACAAGGTAAGTGTATTGATATACAGTGCCTGTCTGGGGCATTTCCACCCAGTCCCAGCCCGTATCCACTTTACACTTGCCACAGACCGGAGTTGGAGGCAATAATATTTCTTTGCACTTAGGGCAACGGGTGCCCACAATCTTCTTGTGCTCCTTTGCCTCTGCGTAGAAATGGCCTAGGTACTTGCCTGTTGACCAGTCATAGTGCCTGGGCAGGTTGAACTTTATTCGAATATATTCCGGTTCCTCTTTAGGGGTTTTTTCAGGGGTTTCCTTCACTACTTTTTTCGCCATCTATATGCCTCCTATAACGACCTCTTGAGCAGAGTCATAACAGTCCAATTGGGACCTCCAAGGGCTGTGGCTATAGCAGTCTTAACATCTTTGGTCACCTGATGCTCGCCAGCATCACCCCGAATCTGTAGAGCGGCTTCCGCAACGCGGATGGTGGGCGTAGCACCGATAGGATTTGTAGCTAACACGCCTCCGGACGGGTTTACCGGGAAATCACCTTCTATTTCGGTTACGCCCTTTTCTATGAGTTTCCACCCCTCTCCTTTGCCACAGAAATGGAAGTGCTCATAAAGATTCAACTCCTCCCAGTTTGAGGGCTCGTAAATCTCAGCCATGTCGATATCTCTGCGAGGCTTCGTTATGCCGTTTCGCTTGTAGAGCCTCTCGCAGGCCACATGCTGGGTGTAAGTCTCCTTGCCTGTGGGGTCGCCGAATACCCCTGCGCGAAAGACCTCTTGATGTACTGTCTCGATATCGGCAAGCCAAACCGGCTTCTTCGAGATTATCTTTGCTCTCTGCTCTGAGGCAAAGATAAGGGCACAGGCACCACATGATTGAGGACAGAAGTCGAGCAACCTGAGGGGCCAGACCAGATATGGCGACTTAAGCACCTCCTCCACGTTCTTAAGGCCGAGCTTCAGGTGAGCATAGGGATTTCTGCAGGCATTCCTATCTGCCTTAAGACGTACCATGGCAGCGTGTTCCTCTTTGGCCCCCGACGTTTTCATATAGGACAGTGCCTGCTTGGCGAACTCTCCGATGGCACCTGTGGTTGCGCCTTTGCCCCACATGGGTGTGGCAGCAGCCGATATGGCAGCAGTCGTATCCCCGCAATCTTGTTTTTCACAACCGATAATGAGAGCAACATCATATAGGCCTGAGGCAACGAAGTAGAAGCCCTCAGCTACTACTGATGCGCCGCTGGTGCCCCCTGTCCCCACTTTAAATCCAGGCTTTCCGAAGAAACCTGCTTCGGCAGCCATCCCGAGGTCCGGAAGGTAGATAGCTTCAAAAGTCTCCATACTAGCCATGAACGTAGCCTCGATGTCCTTGATGCTTAGCTGAGCATCGGCCAGGGC
>JBBIRL010000208.1:0-2866 GCA_037441825.1 Dehalococcoidia bacterium
CATAGGCGAGGCTATGGCTACGCCAGTCATTCGAGAGGTGAAGCGCCACATCGACCCCACAAAGACTGTGATCATTGATGTCTCACCCGGCACATCGTGTCCGGTTGTGGAGGCGATAAGGGGCAGCGACTTCTGTTTGCTGGTGACAGAGCCCACTCCTTTTGGGCTGCACGACCTGTCTCTTGCTGTTGATACAGTGAAGGCAGTGGGCATACCCTGCGGCATAGTGCTCAACCGCGCAGGTGGCACATACAGCAAGGTAGAGGAATATTGCTTAGAGAAAGATATACCTTTATTTATGAGGATTCCTCTGGATATGGAGATCGCGCGGCTTTATTCGAGGGGTGTAACGCTGGTACAGGGGATGCCTGAGTGGCGTGATAAATTCTTGGAGCTTTTTCTCAATATCGAGCAGACCCTAGCTGTGAATAAGCGGGTAAGAACATGAAGGAAATCGTGGTTCTCAGCGGAAAGGGCGGGACAGGCAAGACTACCATAGTAGCATCGTTTGCAGTACTGGCTAAAAACAAGGTTTTGTGCGACTGCGATGTGGATGCCGCTGACCTGCAACTGCTTTTGAAACCGGAGATAAGAGAAATCCACGAGTTCCGCAGTGGCCAGACAGCCACTATTGATGAAAGGCTCTGTACGCATTGTAGCCTTTGCGAAGAGGTCTGCCGATTTGAGGCGATAAAGGGCTTGAAAGTTGACGCAACCGCTTGCGAAGGGTGTGGCTTGTGTGCCCATGTTTGCCCGGATAATGCCATAACCATGGAAGAGAACATGGCAGGGCACTGGTACATCTCCGAAACCAAATACGGGCCTTTGGTTCACGCCAGGCTGGGGATTGCGCAGGAGAATTCAGGCAAGTTGGTGAACGTAGTCAGGCAGAATGCCAGGTCAATCGGTCAAAAGGAAGGGCTCGAATACGTCATCACTGACGGACCTCCTGGTATAGGTTGTCCAGTGATCTCCTCTCTATCCGGTGCAGACCTAGCCCTGCTGGTAACAGAACCAACTCTCTCAGGAATTCACGACTTGGAGCGAGTCATCAGTGTATGTCGACACTTCGGAGTACCGGCTTTGGTTTGTATCAACAAATATGACCTTAATGAAGGTAATTCTCAACTCATCACCAAATCATGCCTCCATCAAGAAATAGAAGTTGTTTCCAGAATACCTTACGAGAATAAGGTCTCTGAATCCATTGCAGAAGGTGTGCCTCTGGTCGAATACATAGATAATGGAGCATCAAAAGAAATAAAGTCCCTATGGAGCTCTTTATCGGAGCTTGTAGGAACAAAAACATAGAAAGGACTGAGATTAATGCCTATTTACAGCTACAAGTGTCGCGATTGTGGACAAATATCAGACCTCTTTCTTCATAGTTTTAACGGAGAAGCAAATTGTCCAAACTGTGGCAGCAAAAACATCGAAAGGCTCATTTCTTCATCTTACATGGTGAGCACTAATTCGCCATCGCACGGCTCAACCTGCTGCGGCAGGACGGAACGCTGCGACAAACCGCCCTGCTCCACAGACGAAGGCTGCCGCAGGGATAAAAGACATGGGTGATATAGAGCTTGAGCCAAAATACTCAACCAAAGAGATACCGGGTAAATGCATCAAATGCCTGGCTGAGCAAGAATCTCGGAATTGTCTCTGGGAACTTCTCAAAGGCGAGGGGCAAAATAAAGAACTCGAGAAGACTTATGAGGCTATGTTAACCCTGCTCACATCATCCGAGCTTGAGAATCTACGTGACGAACCTGAGAAGTATCTTTCCGAGGGAAAGAATGTCAAGATTCTAATACACCTGGGAAACGGAGAACCCAGATACGAAATAAAATTGGATTAAATTTATAGGAGGCTGAAATGAAGATAGCTGCAGTGTCAGACGATGGCTACAAAATTAGCCAGCACTTCGGAAGGGCACCTTACTACGTAGTATTGACCGTGGAGGACGGAGTAATCGTGAACAAGGAACAGAGACCAAAAGCCGGGCATCATACCTTCGCTGCCCAAGAGCCTCATAAAATGGCACCGGGAGAGCGGCATGGCTTCGACGAAGGTTCACAGAGCAGGCATGCCAGCATGGCGGAAACCATAGCCGATTGTCAGGTGCTATTTGCAGGTGGCATGGGTTGGGGGGCCTATGAGAGCCTAAAAGGCTACAACATCGAGCCTGTAATCACTGATGTCGAGAATATTTATAAAGCTGTGGAGCTATACCTCAAGGGTAAGTTGCCCAATCTTATGGATAGACTTCACTGAAACGAATAGGGGTACCCCTTAAAGACTAACCTGCTATAATTTCTCAGGAGGTTAACCCTTTGACCATCGAAGAACAAATAAAAGAAAAACTTGAGGATGTGCTTGTGCCAGGCTCCATGCGCAACCTTGTAAAGCTAAACCTGGTCCGCAACATCTCGGTATCTGATGGGAAGGCAAGCATCAGCCTTGCCTCGACGGCGCTCAGCTCAAAAACACAAGGATGGCTCAAGAGCAAGGTTACGAACGCTGTCAAAGCATTACCCTCAATAGAGAGCGCAGAGGTGGATTTCATTGAAGCAAAACCCAAGGAAATCAACGAAATCAAGCACATTGTCGCCATCATGAGCGGTAAGGGCGGTGTGGGCAAGTCCCTGGTAACGAGCCTGCTTGCCACCTCTTTGGCGCACCGTGGCTATGAGGTGGGCATCCTGGACGCAGATATAACCGGCCCAAGCATACCAAGGATGTTTGGCATCAGCGAGCGCCCCGCCGGCAGTGAAACAAGTATACTGCCCCCGCTGTCGCGTCTGGGTATCGAGATAATGTCCATCAATCTTCTCCTTCCTAACGAGGACGATGCGGTTATCTGGCG
>JBBIRL010000209.1:0-2837 GCA_037441825.1 Dehalococcoidia bacterium
ATAAAGGCACAAAATATATATCCACCAAGAAAATGATCTCGTCGTACGGGCGCTTCCTCGCTATCAAAAAAGAAATTGATGTCGGTTGGCCGGAATGGGAGAAGAGCTCTGTGGTCAAATACTGGAGAGACGAGAGCTGGCTGCTGCCCCTCTATGGTATGAAATGCAACAAATGCGGGGCTTTGCAGTACCCGGTGAGAAGAGTCTGCACAAACTGCGGAGAGAAAGACAATAACGTAAAGGTAAAGCTGGCCAGAAAAGGCAGGGTCTTTACTTTTACTCACGACTACCTGCTGGGTCCCGGTAATTTCACCGGCGATGGTATAAATCCTACCTCGAGGGTGCTTGTAGACCTCGAAGACGGGTGCCGAATGTGGCTGGAGATGACAGACCACGAAATCGAAGAGATAAACATAGGCACATCCGTAGATCTGACCTTTAGATTGCTTCATCAAAAGAGCAGCTTCCTTTTCTATGGATGGAGAGCCAGGCCCGTAAGATAATCGAGCTGAATTCGGAGGAGAAAAGTGCCGGAGAGCTTAAGAGATAAGGTAGCAATCATTGGCACCGGGATCACAAAATTCGGAGAGCATTGGGAAGAAGACGCAGGTGATTTGATTGTTGATGCGGTATATGACGCTTGCAAAGAAGCAAACATTGACCTGCGCAAAGATACCGATGCCTTATGGGTTTCCACGCTTTATGATTGGTCCGGCATGTCGGGATGGGCAGCCGCCGAGCCTCTGAAGTTGTTCGGCAAGCCGGTTACGAGGGTAGAAAATCAATGCGCTTCAGGCATGGATGCCGTTAGAAATGCAGCATACGCCGTAGCCGCTCATAGATACGATATAGTTATAGCCTGTGGTGTGGAGAAAGTCCTGGACCAGGGTGGCAGAGGGCTATCTCAGGAGATACTATACTGGCACCCTTCATTGCCATGGCAATCCGCACCTGCCTATTTCGCTCCCTGCGCAATCCGGGCATTCAAGGAATGGGGCTGGACCAGAGAGGACCTAGCAAAGGTCGCTGTTAAAAACCACCAAAACGGAGCGAAGCACCCCAAGGCTCATTTCAGGAGAGAGATAACCATTGAGACGGTACTAAATGCGCCCATGATCTCTTATCCTCTCACCCTTTTCGATTGCTGTGCCCTATCCGAGGGAGCGGCCGCAGTTGTACTTACAAGGCCGGAAATAGCCAAGAGGCTGGTGGGTGACAAATACGCTACAATAAAAGGAATGGCTTTAGCCGTCGAGACTCAATGGCCATATTTCAAGCCGGGCTGGACTGGCCTGTCCTTTGCGGCAACTGTAAGGGCCGCTGAGGACGCCTATAAAGAGGCTGGGATAACAAACCCGCGCCAGGAATTGGACTTCGGAATAGTCCACGACTGCTTCACTATAACGGAACTGATGACCTATCAGGACATGAAGCTGTGTAAACCTGGAGAGGGAGCAGAGCTGATCAGAGCCGGAGTTACAGCTATCAACGGAGACTTCCCTATAAATCCTGATGGCGGGCTCAAATGCTTCGGGCATCCCGTTGGCGCAACCGGCGTTAGAATGATAGCCGAGTTGACAAAACAGGTTTTAGGGAAAGCAGAAGGTTGCCAGGTTAAAGATGCTAAGATAGGCTTCGCGCACAATCTGGGGGGACCACAGGCAATTGCCGCTGTAGGGATAGTAGGCAGGCCAAGTTAGAGATTAGAATGGGGCAATAATATTTCCCCCATAGAAATCAAGGTGAAATAGTATGAACAAAAGAAAACGAGTAGCAGAGCTAAAACACCGCCATAAGAGCAAGAAGCTGGAAGAGAAAAGAAAAGCTCTGAAGCCCGCAAAATAAAAGGGGGCTAATTCAGCTTCGGTAGGGGGCAGACAATAATGCCAGAGTCGGCAGCGCTGGTAAAAGCGCTCTTGAACCCCAAAGCATATCCGCACAACCCGAAGGCAGTCGAGTTGGTGCAGACGCAGATATCCTTTGTCTTCCTTGCCGGAGATTATGTCTACAAGGTAAAGAAGCCCGTTGACTTCGGCTTTCTTGACTTTACTACTCTGAAGAAACGACGCTTCTATTGCGAGCAGGAGGTTATACTAAACAGACGTCTCTGCCCCAATATTTACATGGGGGTGATACCCATAACCAGGAAAGGAAGAGGTTTTCTTGTCGAGGGAAGCGGCAAAGAGGTCGAATATGCAGTGAAAATGCGCCCCCTCCCCTATCAGCGTATGATGGACATGATGCTGCAAAGCGACCAGGTAACCCCACAAATGATCGAGATGGTTGCTAAAAGGCTGGCCGAATTTCACCGTAGAGCGGAAATCAGCGAGGAGCTGGCCAAAATCGGGGGGCTCGACACCGTGGCTAAAAACGCCGAGGAGAATTTCGTTCAGGTAAGTAATTATATCAACCAAACAATTACCAATGAGCAATACAAACAAATCAAGGATTACACGCATTTGTTTCTCAAAAAAAATGCAGCGTTATTTACCAAAAGAGTTAAAGAGGGCAGAATAAGAGACTGCCATGGAGACTTACATGCAGCGCATATCTGTTTCATAGACGGGCTATGCATTTTCGACTGTATCGAGTTCAATGATAGATTCAGATACATCGATGTTGCCAGCGAGGTCGCCTTCCTGGCCATGGACCTGGATTTCCACAGACGTCCCGAGTTGTCAAAACACTTTGCTGATGCCTATGTAAGAGCATCCGGAGACAGAGAGTTGCTCCAGTTGCTTGACTTCTATAAGTGCTATCGGGCATATGTTCGGGGAAAAGTGGAAAGTTTCCAGTTGGATGACCCGCATATCTCGGGAGACCAGAAGACAAAAATA
>JBBIRL010000210.1:0-2797 GCA_037441825.1 Dehalococcoidia bacterium
GGGTCGGTGCTGAGAGTAAAGCCTCTGCTCACCATGCGCGACGGTAAGCTTATGCTGGCTGGCGTGGCACGTACCAGAGCCAAGGCTATCAAGCGACTATATGATTTTGTAGAAAGCTTCCCGCAGGTAAGTGAGGTAGCGGTGTCGTACACAACGAGCAAGGAAGAGGCAGAGGCGCTTGCTGAGCAGATAAAGGCGGATTTTCCCGATATACCTCTCTATTTTACGAGAGTTGGCCCTGTGCTGGGCACCCATGCCGGCCCAGGCGCTATGGGGGTGGCGGTCAGAGAGGCGGAAAACAAGTAGGGGCAGGGTTCACTGTTTCTGTGGGACCTCTGAATTGAATCAACTGCCTAAACTCGCTGATTATAGAGTGTAAATCTCTTTGTCGAAGGTATGTACCCAGTTCTTCTTTAGCACCTTGACCGCCTCTTCGGTTTTGTTGACCCCCACTATCACTATGGGCTGACCGCTTTCTCCTCTGCCCAGGTAGGGATAGAGATAGAGGACGTTGATATTGGCAGCCTTCAGGGGCTTGAGTATAGCCTGGAGGCCGCCGGGGTGGTCGGGGACCTCCACTGCTATAACCTCGGTCTCTTTCACCGAATAGCCATGACTTCTCAAGACGTTAAGGCATTTCTCGGGGTCGTCTACTACAAATCGTACGGTGCTGATATCTGACGTGTCGGCCACCGAGATAGCCCTGATATTTATCCCCTCAGCCCCCAGGCATTCGCTCACAGCCAGGAACTTCCCCGGTACGTTATCCAGACTCACCGAAAGCTGTTTTACGCTCATAAGCCACCTCTTAGTCACTTCTCTCAGAATCCGTAGGGGCGAACCCGTGTGTTCGCCCTAGCCCTAAAATGGGCAGACACATGGGTCTGACCCTACCAGTTAAACCAGGTTGTATCCTGCCATCAATGCTTTTTCATTGATGGCGATTAGTTTTTCCTTCTTCTTCAGGGTATTCTTCAGCTCTTCGATTACGGTGGAAATAGAAACCAGGTTGCTTTTCTTTATGAAGGTGCCCAGCATCACCATATTGGCTGATTTGGGGCTGCCCAGCTTATCGGCGATTTCACCTGCCGGAACTTTGACAATGTCAATGTCGCCTCTGGAAATTTCGGCATCTACAAGGGTGGAATTGATGATGAGCACGCCTCCGGATTGTATCTGGTTCTGGAATCTCATTACGGAGGGCTGGTTCATGGCTACAACGAACTCAGGCGCTGAAGCGACGGGAGAGGCAATCTCCTCGTCGGATATAGCGACCGTGCAGTTGGCGGTTCCGCCGCGTACCTCAGCGCCATAAGATGGCAAATAGGTTACGTTTTTCCCCTCCGTCATCGCTGCCTGTGCCAGATTGAGTCCCATGGAGAGAACGCCCTGGCCACCGAACCCTGCGAATACTGTCTTAATCAGCATCTTGATTCCCGGTTATATCCTTGATTACTCCCAATGGGTATTCTTTTGTCATCACTTTGTCTATCCACTGCCATGCTTCCAGCGGGGTCATCCTCCAGTTGGTAGGGCAGGGAGAGAGTATCTCTACCAGAGAGAAACCCAAATTGTCTATTTGTGTTTGAAATGCCTTGCGTATCGCTTTCTTGGTCTTTCTGATATTGGCCGGGGAGTTCACGGCTGTGCGCTCAATATACACAGCACCCTTAGTCAGGGCCAGCATCTCGCTTATCTTGATGGGGTATCCCTCAAGTTTTGTATCGCGTCCGTAGGGAGTTGTGGTGGTCTTTTGCTCGAGGAGCGTGGTCGGAGCCATCTGGCCGCCGGTCATGCCGTAGACTGCGTTGTTGATGAAGATAGCGGTTACCCTTTCACCTCTATTGGCAGCGTGTATGGTCTCGGCGGTGCCGATAGCAGCGAGATCGCCGTCGCCCTGATAGGTGAATACTATCGCCTCGGGGTATGCCCTTTTTATGCCGGTAGCTACGGCAGCTCCCCTACCATGCGCTGATTCCGCCATGTCCACATCGAAATAATGATAGGCGAAGACCGAGCACCCCGGCGGGGGGATGCCGATGGCCCTCTCCTGAAGGTTCATCTCGTCGATGACCTCGCACATAATCCTGTGGACTATGGAGTGCCCGCACCCCGGACAGTAATGGAAAGTGACTTTTTTCAACGACCTGGGCCGGGTGTAGACCTTCTCCATTATTTCAAACCTTTCTGATAATAAAGGCGTGAGATCACTTTGTAGACCTCGCTGGGCGTGGGGATTACGCCTCCCGGCCTGCCGTAGAAGGATACCTCGCCCTTGCCTTCCAACGCCAGTTGCACATCCTCTACCATCTGGCCCATATTCATCTCGAAAACGAGGTATTGTTTCGCATTTTTAGCTAATTCTTTAACTTCCTCGGTAGGGAACGGCCAGAGGGTGATCGGCCTGAGCATCCCCACTTTCAGGCCGTTTGCGCGTGCGGTGTTGATTGCGCCTTTGGCAATCCTGGCTGCTATCCCGAAAGCGACTACTATCAGCCTGGCATCTTCAACCATGAAGGTATCGTAGGTGGTCTCCTGTTTCTTAATCAGTTGATATCTTCTGAATAGGCTCCAGTTGATTTCCTCAAGCTCGGCTGGCTTTGAGGTAAAGGTCTTGATAATCCTGCTGGGCCGACCCTTTGCCCCTCTTAAGGCGCGGCTTCTAATTGGTAGCTCATCAGGGGCTTCGTGTTTGAACTCCACCGGCTCCATCATCTGCCCCAGCATGCCGTCTCCGAGGATAATCACGGGAATGAGATACTTGTCGGCAAGTTCGAAGGCGCTGTGGGTGAAATCT
>JBBIRL010000211.1:0-2750 GCA_037441825.1 Dehalococcoidia bacterium
ACTGTCCGAAGTGCGGCCGTGAGATATCAAGCCAGACCGTGCAGCAGATTGTAGATGCTATCCTGGCCCTCCCTCAAGGTACCAGCTTCATGATCATGGCGCCTCTCATCAAAGACCGCAAAGGGGAGCATTTGGGGGTTTTCGATGACCTGAGGAAGGCAGGCTATGTCCGCGTTCGGGTGGATGGCAAGCTCCACGACCTCTCCGAGCAGTTTGCGCTGGATAAGAATAAACGCCATACCATAGAGGCGGTGATAGACCGTTTGGTTATGGGAGACGAAACACAGGCAGGACGCATTGCCGATTCTGTGGAGACGGCGCTGAAGCTCGGCGCCGGTGTAGTTTTGGTGTCTGTGATGGATGGCGAGGAGTTACTGTTCTCGGAGCATTTCGCCTGCGTTAACTGCGGCATCAGCATCGGCGAGATCGCCCCACGGACATTCAGCTTCAACAGCCCCCACGGAGCCTGCTCTGAATGCACCGGCCTGGGGGTGAAGCTAGAGATCGATCCTAATCTGGTTATGCCCAACAAGAATTTGACACTTGCCGAGGGCGCAGTCCAGCCCTGGGCCCGCGCCAGCACCGTCAGCCCCTGGTACTACAGCATGCTGCACTCTGTAGCACGCAAATATGACTTCTCTGTCAATACGCCGGTGAAGAACCTTACTGAGGAACAGCTTAACATAATTATGTACGGCAGCCGGGGCAGGCCGGTGACCGTAACGCATGAGACCCAGCTCGGCAAGCATTATGAGTGGGATACCTCCTTCGAGGGGGTGGTACCCAACCTGGAACGGCGCTATCGGGATACCGAGTCCGACTATGTCCGCTCTGAGATAGAGCGCTATATGACTTCCAAGCCTTGCCCTGCCTGCAAGGGTCAGCGGCTCAAGCCTGAATCGCTGGCGGTGACTGTTGCCGATCTGAATATCTCCCAGGTTACCTCGATGTCCATCGAGCAGGCTCTGGAGTGGACCAGGACTCTCGATGGGTCGGTTAACGGTGGCTGCAAGCCGGTGTTAAGCGGCAGGGAGATGCTGATAGCGCGCCAGATATTGAAAGAGATTCGAGCCCGCCTCGGCTTCCTGCTGGATGTCGGCCTCGATTACCTTACGTTGGACAGGATAGCGGGCAGCCTCTCCGGAGGAGAGGCGGAACGGATCCGCCTGGCGACCCAGATAGGAAGCGGTCTCATGGGTGTGCTCTATATCTGCGACGAGCCTACCGTGGGACTACATCCCGTAGACGGCTCGCGTCTCATCGAGACCCTGAAAAGGTTGAGAGACATTGGCAATACTCTGCTCATCGTGGAGCACGACGAAGCCATGATGCGTGCCGCTGACCATATCATAGATATGGGTCCCGGCGCAGGCGAGAAGGGGGGCTGGGTGGTAGCCAGCGGAACCATAGAAGATATTATGGCCTGTCCGCAGTCTCTCACGGGGCAGTATCTGAGCGGTGCCAAGGAAATACATGTACCCAAGAAGCGGCGCAGCAGCTCAGGCAAGTACATCACGATTAAAGGCGCACGGCAAAATAACCTGCGCAATATAGATGTCCGTATTCCCCTGGGGATGTTTGTCTGCGTCACCGGGGTTTCGGGCAGCGGCAAGAGCACGCTGATAGATGAGATTCTGCACAGGAAGCTGGCCCAGATTCTTTACAAAGCAAAGGACAGGCCCGGCGAGTGCGATGGTATCTACGGCATTGAGCATATCGACAAGGTAGTGAATATAGACCAGTCTCCCATCGGGCGTACACCACGCTCCAACCCCGCCACCTACACAGGCGTTTTCACTCCCATTCGCGACCTATTTTCCACAGTGCCTGAGGCGCGGATGCGGGGCTATCTACCGGGGCGCTTCTCATTTAATGTCAAGGGGGGACGCTGCGAGGCATGTCGCGGCGAGGGCTATATCGAGATTGAGATGCAGTTTCTTCCCGACGTTACCGTGCCCTGCGAGGTCTGCAAGGGACAGCGCTATAACCGCGAGGCTCTGGAGATTCACTTCAAAGGCAAGAACATAGCCGATGTGCTCCAGATGAGCGTGGAGGAAGCATACTCCTTTTTCGAGCACTTCCCGGCGATCAAGTCCAAGCTCTCCACACTGAGAGACGTGGGGTTGGGTTATATCCGTTTGGGGCAGCCTGCGACCACACTCTCCGGCGGCGAAGCGCAGCGGGTGAAGCTGGCCACCGAGCTTTCCCGACGCTCCACGGGCAGGACGCTCTATATCCTCGATGAGCCTACTACAGGGCTCTCCTTTGATGATGTGGCTGCTTTGCTTCGGGTATTGCAGAGGTTGGTAGATGCGGGGAACACAGTTGTCCTCATCGAACACCATCTCGACCTGATAAAGTGCGCTGACCATATTATCGACCTCGGCCCCGGCGGGGGCGACCGGGGTGGCTGGATGGTGGCCACAGGTACGCCCGAGGAAGTGGCTCAGGTCGAAACCTCCTTTACTGGCCAGTACCTCAGAGAAAAGCTGGGGATGCCCGGCGTGATTAAAGAAGCGTTCTCGCTCAGTGATAGACTGAGAACGTAAATTGCGGAATGGTATCATGGGCGAACACTATAGGTTCACCCCTACCTCGGAACGGGTGCAGAGGTGATCAATGACGCGAGACGAAGCCCTGAACTCTGTCAGAGCCAACGTTAAAAACGGAAACCTGATCAAGCATATGCTGGCTGCCGAAGCTATCATGAGGGCGCTGGCCCGGCGGTTCGGGGAGGATGAGGAAGAGTG
>JBBIRL010000212.1:0-2695 GCA_037441825.1 Dehalococcoidia bacterium
AACCTCTGGTTGCTTTGCGGTTCGATTTGTCCATTGTGTTCGAGTTTAGCATATATGGGAACAGCACACAATGTTGTGTATAAATTCATTGACACTCATTTGGGGGGAGCCTAGAATCGCGGCATGGGAAAAATCAAAGGCACTTATGCCCTCGTGCTGACGCTGGATGAAGAGACCACTATCTCGGTAGGGAAGTTAACAACATTTTCTTTTCCTCCCGGCTACTATCTGTATATCGGCAGCGCCCTGGGCGGGCTCTTCCCCAGGGTCGGGCGTCATGTTCGGGCCGGAAGGAAGCTCCACTGGCACATCGACTATCTGAGGCAGAAAGCGAGTGTGGACGAGGTCTGGTATCTGGTCTCTGAAGAAAGATTGGAATGTAGCTGGTGTAAAGCAGCGGCGGGTCTGCCTCGGGCTCGGATTTTAGTCGCTGGCTTCGGCTCCTCGGATTGCGGCTGCCGTTCGCACCTGCTGTATTTCAGCTCTATGCCATCTTTCGAAGTCTTTCGCCGCCGTCTGGGTAAGGACGGCAGAGATTTGACCCGGATGTGCATTGACAGGAGTCACGACGCTACATGGGTAGGTCGGAGCATCTGCTCCGACACAACAAAGATACCTGGAGCGGATGCTCCAGGCTACCCTAAAAACTAAGAAGGCGGTTTGACCTCCGGCGGAGGCGGCCGGAAAGCATTAAGGAAAAAGGCAGCGACCCTGGCAGCTACCCTGTCTTCAAAGCCGCCCCAGAAATGGTCGGCCCCGGATATCAACTCGAAATCATTGGGTGGGGGCAGCTCTTCGGCAAGGCGCTGGAGTGAGATAATGCTCACAAACTGGTCGGCACCTCCGCAGACGATGAGTTTGGGTTTGGTGTATTGCTTCAGAGGAACATATGTAGAGATCGCCGGCGATATCAGAGCCAGGGCTTTCACCCTCTCGTCGGCTGGGGCAACTTCGAGGGATACTGCTCCTCCGAAGGAGTAGCCGCAAAGCCCGATTCTATCTTTATCAACTGTCTCCAGAGTGGACAGGTAGGAGATTGCTGCTACGACGTCCTCTCTCTCCCCGACGCCGTCGGCGAAAGTGCCCTGGCTTGCTCCCACGCCGCGAAAGTTGAATCTCAAGGAAGCTATCGATGCTTGCGCCAGAGCCTGGCAGACGGGGACGACCACATTATTATTCATCTCGCCACCGTAGAGAGGATGCGGGTGACAGACCACCACGCCAGGGAAAGTCCCCTTGCTCTCAGGCACATTAGTGACGCCCTCAAGGATAAGGTCGCCGCAGGGGAACTTAACTCTGTTCTCTATCATGATTTGTCCTCTTTTTTGATTTGTTCCTCGCCCTTCCCGCGTCCATGCCATTTTTTGAGCCTGCCCTCTATTTCCTTCTCGAATCCCTGGTCGCTTGGCTCGTAGTATTTCTTACCCTGGAGTGAATCGGGAAGGTTCTGCTGCTCCACGAAATGTCCGGCGAAGTTGTGGGCGTATTTATAGCCTTTGCCGTAGCCCACATCACGCATCAGCCTGGTAACCGGATTGCGCAGATGGAGGGGGACAGGGTCATTCCTGGTCCTCTCAACATCCTGTTGCACCTGGGAGTAGGCTGTGTACAGGGCGTTGCTCTTGGGTGCAGTAGCCAGATAGACCACCGCCTGGGCTAAGGCCAGGTTACCTTCAGGCATGCCTATAAAATGGACTGCCTGCTGGGCTGAGGTGGCGATTACCAGTGCCTGGGGGTCAGCCATGCCGATATCCTCAGAGGCGAACCTTATCAGCCTGCGGACGATGTAGAGCGGGTCTTCCCCGGCCTCCAGCATTCTCCCCAGCCAGTAGAGAGCAGCATCGGGGTCTGAGCCACGCAACGACTTATGCAGGGCGGAGATGATGTTGTAGTGCTCCTCGCCGGCCCTGTCGTAGAGCAGGGCGCGGTGCTGCATGGCATCTTCTATGGCGCTGAGCTTGATATGACGCTTGCCATCCTCTGACGGCGCGGTCGTTGAGGCGGCAAGCTCTAGGGCATTGAGCGCAACCCTCCCATCGCCATTTGACATAACTAACAGAAATTCGGAGGCATCTTTATCCAGTTCCCCCTTCATCTTTCCTATCCCCCGCTCCTCATCCTCGATAGCTCGCTGCACGATGAGTTTGACCTGTTCCTCGGTGAGCGCGTTCAGGGTGAAGACCCGGCAGCGGGAGAGCAGGGGAGAGATGACCTCAAAGGACGGGTTCTCGGTGGTAGCGCCGATGAGGGTGATGGTGCCGTTCTCCACATACGGAAGTATGGCGTCCTGCTGAGCTTTATTGAAGCGGTGTATCTCGTCAATGAAAAGGATGGTTCGCTGCTGCTGCAGTGCGCGGCGCTCCCTGGCCTCATCCACGATGCGGCGCAGGTCGGCGACGCCGGAAGCCACTGCAGATATGGGACTGAAGTGCGACTTGGTGACGCTGGCGATGATATTGGCGAGAGTAGTCTTGCCGCTGCCCGGCGGGCCCCAGAAGATGATGGAGGGAAGCTGGTCGGCCTCGATGCTTTTTCTCAGCACGTGGCCCTCGCCCAATATGTGTTCCTGCCCCACGAATTCGGCAAAGTTCGCGGGCCTCATGCGGGCAGCAAGGGGAGCTTCGCGCCCCAACTGGCTCTCGCCGGCCTGGCTAAATAAATCTGGGCCTTTTGGTCTTCTCGTTTGTTTCACTTC
>JBBIRL010000213.1:0-2687 GCA_037441825.1 Dehalococcoidia bacterium
CGCGAGGTAGGTCCGGCAATAGTTGACGAGGCAATAGAACGTGGAGTCGACCTGGTCATCATTGGTATCAACTACAAGACAAAGTTTGGCGGGTTCAGCCTGGGGAGTACTGTGCCATACGTGCTTAAAAACGCACCGTGTTGGGTGTTGATTTTACGGGAGCCGATCACCGAGGAGGGTGCTGAGCGATAATGAAAGTGGTCATAATGGGCTGCAGCCGGGTTGGCGCTCAACTGGCAGCGATGATGGATGCCGAAGGGCACAAGGTTACCGTTATGGACATCGATCCCTTTAGTTTCAAGAAGCTCCCGCCAGCATTTAATGGAACAGCTCTCGTAGGAAATGGGCTGGATGAAGAGTCGCTAAAGAAGGCAGAAATAGGAGAGGCTGACGTCTTCGTAGCTGTGACACAGGGAGATAATCGCAATGTGATGGCCTGTCAGATCGCTAAGCATATCTATAACGTTCCTAAAGTAGTCTGCCGTATCTACGACCCGATCCGCGAGGAGATGTATCGCAATCTGGGTCTACGTACTGTTAGCCCTACAAAGTTGGTGGCGAAACTTTTGAGAGACCAAATCGAAGGCTAGGCGAACCATGTATATCGTCATCGTCGGAGGCGGCCAGGTCGGCTATCACCTTTCCAAAATGTTGCTCAACGATGGCCATGAGGTGCTGATCCTGGAGCAAGATACCGCCAGATGTGACCTGCTCTGCGAAGAGCTAGGAAGTGTAGTTGTCCGCGGAGACGGTTGCGAGGCGGCTACCTTAGAGAGTGTCGGCACTGCCAGAGCCGATATGCTGGTCGCTGTCACCGATGAGGACGCACGCAACCTGGTGGCTTGCCAGGTTGCCAGGCACAGATTCAACGTCAGGCGTACAATTGCACGCATTACGAACCCCAATAACGAGAAGATTTTCAAGATACTGGGCGTAGACGTTACAGTATGCAGTACCAAACTCATTCTGGCACATATCGAACAGGAGCTGCCTTCACATCCTATCATCACTCTGCTCAAACTGAAAAGCGGGACGCTTGAGGTTATTGAGGCCAAAATCCCGCCAGACTCAAAGCTAATAGGTAAAAAACTTCGTGCCTTCTCCTTGCCTAAAGGAAGCGCCGTGTTGCTGATCATAGGCAAAGAAAAAGGGCCCCAGATACCCACACCGGACACTATTATCGCAGCAGAAGATGAAGTTGTAGCAATTACCGAGGCTGAGAACGAAGAAGCAATACGGGCAATGCTGACTGGCAGGTAATATATAACCTCCATCGTATGCTCAAAGGTAGAGAATGACCAGAGTCGCTTTTCAAGGGGAAAGAGGCGCTTTCAGCGAAGACGCAGTAATAAGATTTTTCGGCGATGTTGAGCTTATACCCTGCCGCTCTTTTGCTCATGTTTTCGAATCTGTAACTAAAGATGAAGCCGATTTCGGTGTCGTACCCATAGAGAACTCACAGGCAGGCAGTATCAACGAGACCTATGACCTCTTATTAAGGTATGACCTGAATATATACGGCGAGATAGACCTCAGGGTAAACCATTGCCTCATGGCGCTTCCGGGTGAGAGCCTGGCCAGCATAAAGACAGTCTATTCCCATCCCCAGGCCCTGGCCCAATGCGAGCAGTTCCTGAGCAAGATGGGTGCGGAAATAGTGCCCACCTATGATACCGCCGGCAGCGCTAAGCTGATACGGGAGAAAAGGCTGACCAACTGCGCTGCAGTGGCCAGCAAGAGAGTGGCCCAAATCTACGAAATGCAGGTGCTTGCGGAGAATATCCAGACAATCCCTAACAACTACACTAAGTTCTTTGTCATCTCCAGGGAAAAGGCTGAGTATGCCGAGAAGAATAAGACCTCGCTCATTTTTGCTACAAAAAACATCCCTGGCGCCCTGTATCATTGTCTGGGCGCTTTCTCCAGGAGGGGCATAAACCTGACCAAGCTGGAATCAAGACCGCTCAAAGATAAGCCCTGGGAGTACATCTTCTATGTAGATTTCGAGGGACACTTAGAGGACGATATCTGCAAGCAAGCTCTGACAGCCCTTAAGCAGAAGACCAGCTTCATTAAGATACTTGGGTCATATCCCAAAGCCATAGAGTCGGAATAGGAAGACATCCGGACCAAAGAGCATTGAGACTCACTCAATTATGCCTCCGCCGAGAACAACATCATCCCTGTAGAATACCACGGCTTGCCCCGGCGTGATTGCCCGCTGGGGTTCTTCGAATACAAGCCGTGCCTGCCGCCCTTGAGGATATAGCATCGCCTTTTCCTCGGGTGACTTGTACCTGATCTTGGCAGTAACGTCCATAGACATCTGCGGAGGTTCCCCGGAGACGTAACTTACCTCGTCAGCAATCAGTTCGCTGCGGAGAAGCTGCTCGTTGCTCCCTACTACAATGCGGTTGTTATCGGGACTAATCGCCAAAACATACAGCGGTTCACGTGAAGCCAAACCTAACCCGCGACGCTGCCCCACCGTATAAAAGCCTATACCTGAATGTCTGCCTACCACCTTGCCCTCGGTGTCGACAATATCGCCGGGCTGGGTTAGGCTGCGTTCGGACAAAAAGTGATGATAGTCCCCATCGGTGATAAAGCAAATCTCCTGGCTTTCAGCTTTGTCCCAAACGGGCAGCCTTGATTCCTTCGCTATATGGCGTGCCTCGCTCTTGCTA
>JBBIRL010000214.1:0-2648 GCA_037441825.1 Dehalococcoidia bacterium
CGCACTGTGGCTGAGATTAGCGGGAAGGAGTTGGTCAAGGGAGTAGTGCTTGATAACGGAGAGGCCATACCCTGCAGTATGGTGGTGGTCGCTATCGGGGTATCTCCGCGCACCGAGCTTGTCAAAGGTACAGAGATAAAAATAAACCGCGGCATAGCGGTAGATAGTCACATGGCCACGAACTATCCGGATGTTTACTCCTGCGGTGATGCGGCCGAGGCCTATGATTTCGTCTACTGCGCCAACCGGCTGACGCCAATCTGGCCCAATGCCTATATCGGAGGCAGGGTCGCCGGCTACAACATGGCCGGAGTTAAAGCTGAATATCCCGGCGGCACGGGAATGAACTCGCTCAACTACTTCGGGATGGACATTGCCGCAGCAGGCATAGCAGTTCCACCGGCAGGCGACGGATATGAGCTTATTAACAAACAAAAGGATACCGTCTATCAGAGGATAGTTCTGAAGGATGACCTCATTGTGGGAATCGTCTTTGTGGGCGCTATCGAGAAGGCAGGCATACTTTTCAGCCTGATGAGGGACAGAGTAAAAGTGAGCAACTTCAAGAAGATGCTTTTGAGCGATAACTTCGGCCTGGTATCTCTGCCCAAGGAGCTGTGGCAGAGGCGATTGAAAAAAGACACCACTATTATAGGAGGGCTGAAAAGATGAAAGACCTCAGCAGGATAAACAACCCTTACTCTGACGACAAGGTGATAGACGCCTGCTCCATCTTTGGCATGATGGACACTACAGGAAAGCCGTTTTCCGGCAAAGGCGTGATCAAAGCCATAGCCAACATGCATTTCCGCGGCAACGGATTGGGGGGTGGGTTCGCTATCTATGGCTTATATCCGGAATACGCAGATTACTACGCCTTTCACATAATGTACCTGTGCCCGGAAGCGAAATCAGAAGTAGAGGCTTTTCTCAGGCAGGGGTTCTGTATCATAGCTGCCGAGGAGGTACCCACGCAGCCCACACCCGCTATAGCGGACCCGCCGTTAGTATGGCGCTACTTCCTCCAGGTCGAACCACAGAACGGAGGCGGGCAGTCAGCGGATGACTATGTTGTGGAAATGGTGATGAAGATCAATGCCGGAATCAGAGATGCCTTCGTTTTCTCCAGCGGCAAGAATATGGCGGTGTTCAAAGGGGTAGGCTACCCTGAGGAGATAGCCGAATACTTCTGCCTGGAGCAATACAAGGGCTATATATGGACAGCTCACGGCAGGTTCCCCACTAACACGCCGGGCTGGTGGGGTGGGGCACACCCTTTCAACATCCTGGACTGGACGGTCGTCCACAACGGCGAGATCTCCTCTTACGGGACCAACAGGCGTTACCTTGAGGGTTTCGGCTACCATTGCACCCTGCAGACCGATACCGAGGTGATCGCCTACGCCGTAGACCTCCTGGTGCGGAAGCACGGCCTTCCTATAGAGATAGTGGCCAAGATACTAGCGCCTCCTTTCTGGAGCGACATAGAGCGACTTCCTGAGGGACAACAGCGGCTGTTTCGCACGTTGCGTCAGGTATATGGCAGCCTGCTGATGAACGGGCCTTTTACCATAATCGTAGCTCATCACGGTGAAATGATCGGGCTTACCGACAGGATCAGACTGCGTCCGCTCACGGTCGGGGTGAAAGACCAGAAGCTTTACCTTTCCTCCGAGGAATCGGCTATTCGTCTGATCTGCTCGGACCCGGACAGAACCTGGATTCCTATGGGCGGCGAACCTATTATAGGCAGGCTGAAGCCAGCAGGTGCTTCGGTAAGTGCAAAAGTGGAGGCGCTTGGCAAAAGAAGTGGTGTCAGGTAGGGAGGTGGTATAAATGAAAACAGTAAAAGGGTTCTGCCCTAAGTGCGGCAATCCAGTGGCTTTGACAGAATACGGCCGGTACTTGAGCAAAGAGCTAAGAAGATTTGACCACGTTTTCGAGGGTTGGTGCCCGAACTGTGTTGAGCGTGTGGTCGAGCATGCTGTGCTTGGGAGTCCCCTTGAGAGTCCCAAGGAACGTAAGGTAAGCGGGGCAGAGTCGAAGATCGCTAAGTAGGACTCAAGCCTATGTTAACTAAGAGAATTATCCCATGTCTGGATGTAACAGGGGGCCGCGTAGTTAAGGGCACGAGCTTTACCGAGCTTCGCGACGCCGGTGACCCTGTAGATCTGGCTGCGTTCTACTACCAGCAGGACGCCGATGAGTTGGTTTTCCTGGACATAGGTGCCACGCCCGAGGGACGTAAGACCATGGTGGAAGTAATTGAAAAGGTGGCAGAACAGGTTTTTATCCCGCTCACCGTAGGTGGGGGACTGCGCAGCACGCGCGACATGAAACTTATGCTGGAATCAGGAGCGGACAAGATAACAATCAATACAGCGGCTGTGCTCGACCCTAAGCTCATCAGCGAGGGGGCAAAAAGGTTCGGCTCTCAGTGCATAGTTTTAGCTATAGATGCCAAGAAGGTAAAGAGCAACGGAGCGCCCAGATGGGAGGTCTGCACCCACGGAGGGCGAAAGCCGACAGGTATCGATGCCGTAGAGTGGGCCAGGAAGGCTATCGAGCTTGGTGCTGGTGAGGTGCTCCTTACCAGTTGGGATGCCGATGGCCACCGCAGCGGATATGACCTGGAACTGACCCGCGTC
>JBBIRL010000215.1:0-211 GCA_037441825.1 Dehalococcoidia bacterium
GGCCGCTGGTGGTGGGCCCTGCGGAGCCGATGACATGGCCGGGCTTGGTCGGTGAGGGCCCCATGTAGTAGATGGTCTGCCCCTTGATGTCGAAGGGCAGTTTCTCCCCTTTGTCGAGCGTTTCGACCAGGCGTTTATGCGCGGCATCGCGGCCTACATAGATGACGCCGCTGATGAGGACCTGGTCTCCTGCTTTGAGGGTTTCCACGAC
>JBBIRL010000215.1:221-2532 GCA_037441825.1 Dehalococcoidia bacterium
GTAATCCCCCCTTCACCCCCTTTAGAAAAGGGGGAATTTGGAATGGGGCTTCACTCCTCTGGACTCCTTGTTAGAAAACGAAATACTTTCAGGATTTGGTGCCGGGCTGCTTTATGGTGAACTCGGGCACTGCAATCCTGGGCTTCTTCTCCGCCGGTGGCGGTGCCACTGATGGCGGGACCGGCTTCTTGCGTAACCGCAGGCTGTCGGAAATCATTGCTCTCTTGAGCAACTGCTGAGCCAGCGCAGGGTCTACCCCTTTGGGGCAGGCCTCGGAGCAAGCTCCGGCGAGATGGCAGAGCCATATGCCGTGAGGTGTGTCGGTCTCATGGAATCTCACTTTAGCTCCGCAGTCCCTGCGGTCG
This sequence comes from Dehalococcoidia bacterium, assembly GCA_037441825.1. GTDB lineage: Bacteria > Chloroflexota > Dehalococcoidia > SZUA-161 > SZUA-161 > JACWAE01. Next base: position 587 of record JBBIRL010000215.1, read on the forward strand.
GCAGAGTACCTGTAGGACTGAGCCAATGGCTGGGGTCCCAGGAAGTGCTTGTCTGTAGCCACTGTGGGACAGGCTGCCATGCACAGTCCGCACTTGACACAGTACGCGAATTGTACGAACTCTTCCAGTTGCCCCCGGGCCTGCAAGAACTCGGCTGTGGGCTTGTCCGCTTCTGTCATATCCTGTGGCATTATGTACGGCTTTATGGACTTATGCTTGGCAAACAGCGCAGAGAGGTCAGCCACCAAATCCTTGACAATAGGGAAGTTGGGCAGCGGCTTTACCGTTATCGTATCTTTTTTCAGTTCCTCAATCGGCGTATGACAGGCGAGCATAGGCAAGCTGTTGATGAGCATACCGCAGGAGCCGCAGATGCCCATGCGGCAGGAACTGCGAAAGGACAGGGTATTATCAACATTCTCTTTGATGTAGATGAGGCCGTCCAGCACTGTCATGCCGTGCCGGAAGGGGATAATGAACTGCTGGATGTGGGGTTTCTTGTCCTTATCCGGGTCGTATCTTTGAACTTTAAAGGTTATTTTTTCCATTCGTCGCTCCTTGGAGCCTATGATATTTCACTATTAAAAAGCTTGTATGGGGATGTAGACAGCGTAGCCGAAAACGGCCAGACCGATAAGCACTATGGACCAGTTCAATACCTTAACTGCTCTGTTTGGCAGGGAAAGTTCTAAGATAAGCCCCCTGACGCCGTGAAGGCCGTGGTAGATACCAAATATCAGGATCAATATGTAGATGGTAAGCCAGCCCGCACTAGCCGCTCTTTGGGCAACTGAACTCCAGCTTTCAGGGTCTCCTTTACCCAGATGCATGAGCAATAGATGATAACCGCCGACCAGGAAGAAGAGCCCTATCCCAGTGACATACTGCAGAATCTTCAGATGATTTTCTCGCATGTTAGTCTCCCGTGTCACAAGTTTAACGGTATATTATGAACGCTACCAGAACGTAGATTGCCAGTCCCATTATTAAAGCTAATAGGGCCAACGTCAGGGGTCGCCTGCGACGCATGGCGTCAACATAGGGATATACCGGCGGCTTGGGCTTGCCTAGGGTGAATCCCAGGTGCTGCAACATGAGCCTGCCGCCGTTGAGGGCATGGTATATGAAGGCTGCCATAACGAGATATTCGCCCACCTTGAACCCGGGGTTGCTGAGGAAGTTCATGGTGCTTTCCCAGCCTCCCTCGCCCCATAGGCGGGAGCCATTTGCTACAAGGTGCAGGGCTACATAGGCCAGCAGACCGAATCCGGTCAGCCTGTGTAAAGTGTAGAGATACCGCTCTATTTTATAGCGTCCGGCCCATGCCCATCCTTTGATGCCCAGACGATTCGGTAAAGTGGTTTTAGTTTTGCTTGCAGCTTCCATTAGTATTTCCTCTCTACCGGCTTCCACATGGTCATGGCTACCGGAGAATGGTCCAGTTTTGGCCCATCGGGAGTGTAGCGGGCCAGCGTATGCTTGCCCCAGTTCACGTCGTCTCGATTGGGGAAGTCACGCCTTGAATGCGCTCCGCGGGATTCGGTGCGCGCCAATCCCCCGACCACAATTACCTCAGCAAGCTCGATAAGGTTGGTTGTTTCGATGATGTTGATAAGGTTGGTATTGTAAATACGGCTATTATCCTTGACCTTCACACGCTTGATGCGCTGCTTCAGTTCTCTAATCTTCTTCAGAGCCTCTTCCATTTGAGGGCCGGTGCGATAAACACCCACATTGTTGTCCATCATCTTTTGCAGCTCGGTGCGGATTACGTAGACATCCTCGCTGCCATCGCCGTGCCCTATTTGCTCGAAGACACGCTTCTCCTCTTCCTGCACCTTCTTTTGCGGAACAGGGGGCAATGATTTCTGCGCCGCAGCGTATTTGGCTGCTTTATCCCCTGTTATCTTGCCCCAGACCAGGCATTCGGCGGTGGAGTTGGAGCC
>JBBIRL010000216.1:0-2500 GCA_037441825.1 Dehalococcoidia bacterium
GCCAAGGCGGCTCCTTCATTGGGGTCGGTGCTGGTGCCCAGCTCATCGAGAAGCACCAGGCTTTTCTCCGTGGATGTCCCGATGATGCGCACGATATTGCCCATATGGGAGCTGAAGGTGGAAAGGGTCTGCTCGATGCTCTGCTCATCGCCGATATCAGCGAAGACGCCATCGAAGATGGGAATGCAGCTTTCCCCAGAAGCTGGTATGGGCATCCCCGCCTGAGCCATCAGCGTTAGCAGGCCGATGGTTTTAAGGGCCACAGTCTTGCCTCCAGTATTCGGCCCGGTGATAACCAGTATCGAGTAGTCCTGCCCTATCTCCACCGACAGAGGCACTGCCTTGCCTTTGAGCAAGGGATGCCTGGCGTTGACCAGCCTGAGCGCGCCATCTGTGACAATCAGGGGTTCAGTGGCCTTAACCTTTCCTGCGTACCGAGCCTTCGCCAGTATCAGGTCTATTTCAGCGAGAAGCTCCACGTCCTGCGAAATCTCCGCCTCATGTGCTCCCACCTCAGCGCTGAGAGCCAGGAGAATCCTCTCCACCTCGTGTTTCTCCTCAATGGTGAGCTCCCGCAGCTCGTTGCCCATCTCCACGGTTGCCCAGGGTTCGACGAATGCTGTAGCGCCGGTATTGGAGATATCGTGGACGATGCCTTTGATCTCCTTGCGGGATTCCGATTTGAGGGGGATAACGTATCGGCCTTCCCTTTCTGCGATGAAGGATGCCTGGATAAACCTCTTGCCCCTGGGAGACCTCATTATCGCTTCCAGGCGGTCAAGCAATTGCTGTCGGGTCTCTTTCAACCTGTGTCTCAGCTCTCCCAGCTTTGCGGAGGCAGAGTCCATTATCTCGCCTGCCGGGGTGATACACCTGCCGATTTCACTCTCCAGAGAGGGAAGTTCCACGATATGGTCTGCGATATCCCACAGCGAGGGGAGTTCTTTTGCCAGCTTGCGGAGAACGTTGCGCACATAGCGCGCTGAAGCCAGAGTAATCTGAATGTCGACAAGGGCCTGAGGTTCAAGCATCTTGCTCCTGCCTGCCAGTTGCGCAGTCTCCCGCACATCGAGTGCTCCCCTAATGGAGAAGTCAGGCTCCAGGGTAAAGAGATGGCGCGCTTCCGCTGACTGCTTCAATAGTTGAGAGATTATGGCGGAATTTGATGATGGTTGCAGACTCAGAGCTAGTTGTCGGCTTGCAGAAAAAGATGTGTAGCCGGCGAGGATCTCCTTGATTTTGGGGAACTCCAGCATCTCCAGGCTTTTATCGTCCACAGCAGCCACCTTGTAATTAAGAGTCATCGAAAGTATATCACAACAGGTAGGGGCACAGCATGCCGTGCCCCATTGTGTAGGGGCGTTCAATGGAGCGCCCCTACTTACAACGACATTAAAAAGGCAAGACTTCTGAGAGAGAAACATTTATAATAGAATTGAAGATGCGGATACTTGTTCTTAGTCAGGGGCCATATGGCGAGAGGATAGCGCGCAACCTGCGTGAGCAGGCGCCGTCCGATTGGACCATTGAAGAAATCGCCCTTCCCTCAAGATTACCTGCGCTTATTGATGAGCCTGAGGAATTCGTGCCGGCAAATGTGCCCCAGGCCGATGTCGTGCTGGCTGCCGGTGAATCATCGGGCGCGGCCCAGCTTATCTCTGAGTTTGTGAAGCGCTCCGGCGCACGCTCAGTCATCGCGCCTGTAGATAACAGCGCGTGGCTGCCTCCGGGCCTGGCCAACCAGCTCAAGACTGAACTGGCGGAGATGGGCGTAACCGCAGTTTTCCCTAAGCCTTTTTGCACTCTTACTGAGAATAGTTACGGCTTCCGCCGCAGCGCCCGGCCTTACGATGATGCACCCATCGCCACCTTCGCCAGGTACTTCGGCAGGCCCAAGCTGAAGATCGGGGTTAACCCCAAGACCAAGCTGATAGAGCATGTTGAGGTAGAAAGGAACTCAGCCTGTGGAGGGGTGGCCTATGTTGCCAAGCGCCTGGTCGGCGTCTCCGCAGACGAGGCTGGCGTCAAAGCCGGGCTCATCCTGCACCACTATCCTTGCCTTTGCTCCATGAACGTAGAGGAGCTCGACGATTGGTTAGCCGATACCCTGATGCACGCCAGCGGCTATATTATCAACGATGAGGTAGCCGAGCAGGTGAAGCCTTTCAAGACTCCTCCTCAATATCTCACCACCAGCGGGTATGTCGAGGAATAATAAATATAGGCCAGCCGTGGCAAGTCTGCCACGGCTGGCCTCATCAACCGCCCAACCACCACCCGCTCAAGCTGGCTTGCCAGCTTAAGCAACTCAGTTATTGTGCATAGCCTTTCTGTGATGACCTGCCAGGGCAAGCTCCGGCTTCCTCTCGAGTTTCTCAGCCTTTTGCTCCCTGACTTCCAGTATGGTCTTCAAATCATGGAGGTAGCCGCACTGGAGACACTCTTCGTACCAGCCATTGAGGTCGTAATCTACGAAAAGGTCGCCGCCGCATTTGGGACA
>JBBIRL010000217.1:0-2118 GCA_037441825.1 Dehalococcoidia bacterium
CGCTCACGCCGCAGCAATCGAAGAGTCACAGAGGCCAGGCAACTATAGGCGCGTTCATCACCTGCTCTATGGTTACCTCTCTGCGCAGGTGTGCCCTGGGATTTAAGGTGCCGTTGTGATGGCTCTTCACGGAGACCATGCCTATCATCCTCTTGCCTGCTTCCGGGCTCAGCTTGTATTTGGAGAAGTATGTAGTAGCCATCAGGGCGAACATGCCCGGCGCGGTTCTGTCGGGGTACCTATTATTGGGCAAGCTCTGCTGGTCGGGGAGTCCGCTCCAGCCCGAGTCCTTCAACTTCTCGAAGCCTACAGCCAGGCAGATGTCGTAAGCGCCGGCGGCTACTGCGTAGCAGGCGTTTCTGAAGGCATCCGACCCCGAGGCACAGGCGTTCTCTACCCTGGTGACGGGTATGTATTGCAGCTTTAAGGGGTCTGCCAGACAGCGTCCATCGAAGCCGGATACCCAAGTGCCTCCCCAGGCAGCCTCTATATCCTTAGTCTCCATCTTGGCATCTATCAGGGCATCCCTGACTGCCTCATAGATTAAGTCATTTTTGCTTTTATCCCAATGCTCACCAAATTTGGTGCAGCCCATTCCAATGATTGCAACCTTGTCTCTGATACCTTTGATGCTCCCCATTTACCCTCCTTAGTAAATAGCAATTCTGGTTATAGCTCTGTTTTAGCACCTGATGGGTGCGCACTTCCACCAGTAGTTGTGAATCCCCTCCCAGTAGTGGACCTGTCTAAATACCATCTCTAACGGCATGCCTGTCTTTACCTCTTCGGGGTCGCGGTCGGTCATGTTGAATATGATTCTGCCGCCTTCCGCGAAGTCAACCGCTGCAATGGTTGTCGGCGGGTCTATGCTGGCTGCCAGGTTGTCATGGGAGAAGGAAGTGAGCGTGGCCTTCACATCGGTGAAGTGGTAGGGCTCAAAGTTGTCCTGCGCCTGGCAGATAACGCATACGCGCTGCGGCGGATACTGGGGAGTCTTGCAGTTCTTGCATCGCTGGCCGGTGAGTGAAAGTCCCCACTCGCGGTCTCTCCACAGCGCCGGCACGGATATGTGGTTTATGGGAGGGCGCGGGGGAGGGTCTGTTTCCATGAGCCCGCGCCAGAGCACGTACTTCATGTAGTTAGGTATCATCTTCTTGGCTTCGAGGTGGCGCTTTATGCCCCTTTTGTCCTTGATTTTCTCGATGCCTTCGGTCGTCTTCATGATTAAAACATCGCAGCCATCGCCGTACCCCACGCACATCAGCCTGTCGCCGGCCTTGGCGTCTTCCATGGCTGCCACCAGCATCATCAGAGGAAGAGCTGCGCCGGTATTGCCCACCGTCATGAACATGGGGTCTTGAAGCTGGGCAAAGGGGTCAAACCCTATCTTTCCTGCCACGTTTCCCAGCAGCCTGGGGTCGGCGGCGAAGATAGCGGCCTTGGTGATATCTGCTGCGGCCACTTTGCACTGCCTCATGGCTGCGCCAACCGCTTCGGGAACGAGCTTAGTGTATCCGGCTTCACGAATGAATCGCTCTTCCCAGGAGCGAACGAAGGTGTCTTTGTCGGAACGCCAGTTCTCGTGAAATTCCTGGAAGATGGCATAGCTGCCTTCGATGTTGGCTGCTGCTCCGGTGTTTGATACCAGGAAAGCGGCTGCACCATCGCCGAAGGTTATCTCCTTATCGCCCTTGGGAGCCCCCAGTCGGGTCTCAGCACAGACGACCAGGACGTACTTGGCTGCCTTGGCGTCCACGGCATCGATAGCCGCTCTCAGGGCGTTCGTCCCCGCCCTTAAGGAGCCTGCGAAGTCCATGGCGTATAAATCCCTGCGCAGCCCCAGGGCACCGGCCACAATAGATGCTGCCAGCTTCTCCTTGTAGGGAGAGGTTGTGGAAGCGAAATACAACCGGTCGACCTTGCTGCGGTCGACACCTTTGAGGCAGTCCCTGGCAGCAGCCACTGCCATCGTTATGCTGTCTTCATCATAACTGGCAACAGCTTTCTCGCCCGGGACTGGAAACATACCACCCCACGCTGTGTTGATTTCAGCCCGATTAAGTCGGTATAGCGGTATGTATGCACCATATGATGCAATCCCTGCCATTTGCCCTCCTT
>JBBIRL010000218.1:0-2511 GCA_037441825.1 Dehalococcoidia bacterium
CAATGGTTGCACCTTCCTCATCAGCGGCGACCAGATTTCGCTGTACCAGGACCCTGTACCTATCAAGACCATCTACACGAAGGGCTTCTGGACACTGGATGACCTGATGGAGATTGTGCCCAACACCCTGGCAGCCGGTCTGATTAATCCTGCTCCTCCGAAGCAATAAAACCGACGGCGAATAAACGCGTAGGGGCGACCCGCCATGGCGGGTCGCCACCTGCTATTTCCAAATAATGTTCCACTTTGTAGTTGCCTGATTTATCAGGCATGATTGCCCAATGAATTGGGCAACTACATTTTGGGGCAGACACACGGGTCTGCCCCTATGGTTCCGTAATCTCCCTTGCCCCCTTTAGAAAAGGGGGATTTTTCTATAGCTCCCGATGGATTATATCATCCATTGGCACTATTGGCACATGTGCTCCAACATACCCGATATGATTTGCGCTGTAGAAAGGGATAGGGCGAAGCGCTGCTTCGCCCCTACAGGGTTTATCGAACGCCTTAGCTCAGCAACCCCTCTATCGCTTCGATGACTATCTTGCCTTTTTTGAGGTCGATGGATTTGACCACATCCTCTATGGCGGGTATCAGAACCTCGCCGCGCTTGCCCTCGACTATATAGACGTCGTTGCTGCCTGTGGACATGATGTCTGTGACACGGCCAAGTGTTTGGCCCTCGGTGGTCACGACCTTGAGGCCGATGAGCTGGAATGTATAGTACTGGCCTTCGGGCAGGGGGTATAGTTCTGAGCCGGGGATGGTGAGGTCTTGTCCTCTTAGCTTATCCGCATCATCGACGCTATCGATGGTGGCGAGCTTGACCACCAGATGTTGCTTGTGAGGTCGGCAGCTTTCTATCTCAAGTGGGCGGGTATTAAGGTAGACTAGCTTCTGGGGAGCAAGCCGCTCGGGGAAATCGGTCACAACCTCGACTTTTACCTCGCCCCTGAGGCCCCAGGGGGCGAGTATACGTCCCACGATAAGGAACTCAGGAGGAGCCGGTTCCTTGCCCATCACCCTTGGCCAAGATGCCCTAGATTATCTCCAGTGTGGCGCGAGTCCCTTTCCTGATCGCTGCTACGCGCAGCAGGGTGCGCATCGCCTTGGCAATTCTCCCCTCTTTGCCGATGACCTTTCCGGTGTCCTCGGGCGCTACTTGAAGCTTGAGGATAATCCCGTTTTCTGAGGGGATCTCGGTTACCTTGACTTCCTCCGGCTTGTCCACTATGGCCTTTGCGATGTACTCGATGAGTTCTTTCATTTTCCCTTGTCCTTTGACTAATGCTTAGTCGCACGATTCAGCGTTTTTAGGATGGTGAGGCTGGCTTGGTATCCGATGCCTTGGCTGGTTTGGCTTCTGATGATTTGTGGGCCTTTTTCTCCGGCGCTGCGGCTGACTTGGCCTCTGATGCTTTAGCTGTCTTACTTTCTGGTGCTGCCGCTGGTTTACTCTCCGGAACTGCGGCAGGTTTAGCCTCTGACGTTTTTGCTGGTTTACTCTCCGGTGCTTCGGCCGGTTTGGCCTCTGATGCCTTTGCTGGTTTGCTCTCCGGCGCTGCGGCAGGCTTGGCTTGCGCTGCTGCTTTCTTTTCCGATTTCTTAAGCGTTTTACGATCTGTCGTTTTTCGCGCAGAAGCACTAACTAGTTTATCGCTGATCCCCGCTCTGCCTAGCAAGGCGGCGACAGTTTGAGTCGGCTGAGCCCCGCGGCGCAGCCACTCCAGTGCTTTTTCCTGCTTTATATCTATAGTCGCTGGATTGGTTAGAGGGTTGTAGTGACCGATAATCTCGATGAAGGCACCGTCGCGGGGTGACCGCGAATCGGCCACCACCACCCGATAAACAGGTTTCTTCTTGGCCCCCACCCGCTGCAGTCTAATCTTAACCATATTTTGTTCTCCCTTACCCCATTATTTTCTACCAGAGATTGGTTTAAATCAACCCCCGAATCCCAGTTTAATTCAGATATTGCTCCTGTCGGAATCGGTAAAAATCAACGAGCCTCTTTAGTGCCCTTGCTCCCCGCTCGAAGCTGGGGAAGCATGGTATGCCCTTACCCGTTAGCATGTCTCTTATCTCTATCGCTAATGTCTCGGTGTGCGCCGTGGTCACGATAGTCAGGAAAGGCTTCTTACTCCTGTCTTTGAATTCCAAGATGGTATCCAGGAGCGGGTCCGGTTTTCCCAGGTCATGGCTGAATGGACTGATCATGGTAAACAGCTCGAGAACTATGCAGTCTATGTTGTGGTCTTGCTCCATCACATCCATCATATTAGCTAAATTAGATATGGCATTCTCCGACATCAGGAACGAGCTGGATATATCGAAGGGATTTCGGTAGCTCCCCCCGATGATATTGAAAAAAGTGGACAGTCTTTCATACGAGCCCTGGGAAAGCTGCGGGACCTTAAGCCCTTCCCTGGCGAAGGTATCGGCTATTGCCACCGATTGCCCCCCGCTCATGGCGATGAGACCCACCCTGTTGCCCCTGGCTGGTTTCAGGTA
>JBBIRL010000219.1:0-3186 GCA_037441825.1 Dehalococcoidia bacterium
GGACAAGGAAGTAGCCAACGCCAAGTCGCAGGGCCTCGAGCTGATTTGCTACCTCGAAGCCCAGGTGGTGTACGCCCTCTCCGTACTTTGTAATGAAGTCGGTGTAAATGCACTTGCCCTTAACCACCTGCACCATCTCCAGCCTGACCGGCCCCATCTGGCCGAAGGTGACCTTCATGGTGTAGGGGCTGGGCTTGCCTTTGTATATCACATCGGGCGGGAGGTCGTGCTGCTGGACCTCCTCGAATTTGATGCCGAATGCTTTGGAGTAGAAAGCTAGAGCCTTGTCCATATCCTTGACCACGACTGCCATATGGTCTAGCTTCAATTTGGCGCTGCCTATTTTCAATGTCGCCATGCCTGATTACCTCCTTGATAAGTTACGAAGGTCATTCCTTAATCTTTTATCAACCCCCTGGCCCCCAATCTTGGGGGAATTTAGGGGTTTGGGGGACACCCCCAAACCCCGGGCAAAGGGGCTTTGCCCCTCTGCACTCCTCAATTGTTAGACACGCTCCCTTATATCTCGGCGGCGGCGAGCCAGCCTTCCTTTATGGCTTCCAGTATCGTCCTGGGCTCGACGCAGTCACCGATGCACTTTACCTCGACGCCCGTTTTCTCAATCGCTTCCTTGAACTCGGTATTTGGCACTGAGCCCGCAGCGAGCACAAAGGTGTCGGCGGGGAAGTTCTTCATGGCATCGGCTGCTATCTCCGCCATGGAGGTTATGCCGCCGCGCACGTGGACACGCATGCCGGTGTCGGTCGCCTGCTGGTATTGGACGCCCGTGAGCATGCGGATGCCCTTATTTCTCATCCTGTCGACGAGGAGTATCCTCATGTCGGGGTTCATCTTATTCGCCATGAACTGGCTTCTTCGGGCTATGGTCACCTGCTTGCCCTGGTCTGCCAGGAACTCAGCGGTCTCGCAGCCCACCAGGTCGCCGCCGATGATGAATACTTTGTTGCCTACCTTCGCCTTGCCCAACAGGACGTCCTCAGCGGTGACCACGTTCTTCAGAGTATCGAGGCCGGGTATGTCCTCGGGGCTGGGAACCAGAGTTTTAACGCCGGCGGAGAGGATAACCACATCCGGCTTGGCCTTCTTAATCTCTTCCGGGGTGATGGCCTTGCCCAGCACTACCTTGACCTTGAGCTTCTTCAACTGGTTTATCATATAAGCGGCCAGGTCACGGATATCCTTTTTGTAAGGAGGTATTGAGGCCAGGATCAATTGTCCGCCTAGCCTTCGCTCTTTCTCATATATGGTTACCTGGTGCCCTCTTAATGCTGCCACGCGGGCTGCCTCCATGCCTGCAGGCCCGCCGCCTACGATAATCACCTTCTTGGGTTTGGCCGCCTTCTTAATCTCGAACTCTTCCTCTCTGCCCAGAGCGGGATTGACTACGCAAACTACACCGTCAGCCCAGGCCAGGGTCTCTATGCAGTGATTGCAGTGAATGCAGGGACGAATATCCTTCTCTCTGCCCCGGGCCAGCTTGTTGGGCAGGTACGGGTCGCACTGTATCGCCCTGCCCATGGCTACGAAGTCCAGCTTGCCCTGCTTGATAGCCTGTTCGCCAATCTCAGGGGTGATGTGTGCTGCAGCGATAACGGGCACGTTGACCGTCTTCTTGACCTGCGCGACTAGGCCGAGATTGGGGGCCGGGCCGTCGGCTTCCGTGGGGCACATGGTGAAGTATTGCCAGGCATAATCGTAGAATCCGCCCTGTGAGAGGTGGATGGCATCGGCGCCGGCAGCCACGAACATGGGCACGTGTATCAAAGTATCTTGAAGAGTGACGCCGTACTCGGCCGCCTTGCCGCCTTTGACATAATATATTTCGTAGATGCTGGTGCGGCACCACAGCGGGAACTTCTTGCCCACTTCCTTTCTCACCGCTTTCAGGGTATCGCACATGAAGCGTGCCCTGTTCTCCACGCTGCCGCCGTATTTATTCTTCAGCGTGTTCCAGACGCGGGAGCGGAACTGGGTCTGCCCGTTGATATTGGCGCCGTGGATTTCGATAGCGTCGAACCCTGCTTCCTTGGCTCTCCTCGCCCCCTCGACGAACTTCTGGATAATGTATTGGATTTTGTCTATGGATAGCTCTCGGGGAAGCTCTGCGCCCATCACGGGTCTTTGTTCTCCCATTGCCCAGATGGAGCCGTGATAGATTTGCAGGCAGGCTTTAGCCCCATTCTTCTTGATGGTATCCGCGAGCTTTTTCAGTCCGGGGAGGTACTTGTCGTCGTCGATATTCAGCCCGAAGGGTAGCCCTGCTGCTCCGGCAGTGTCGACATTAGCGTTCTCGACGATGATCATCCCGACGCCGCCCTTAGCGCGCGCCTCATGGTAGGCTATCAATCTGTCGGTGGCCTCGCCGCCTTCGCACACATTGGTCCCCATAGGCGGATAAACAATGCGGTTTTTGAGCTGCAGGGTCCCAATGCGGCCGGGGGAAAACAAGCTGTCATACTGGGATTTCGCCATCTGCCCTCCTTCTTGAAAATATTTTAGTAAGTTTTAAATTAATGATTGCAGTGGAAAGCGCTTAGCAAGGGCTTTTAACAATTCCGAGTATAAGAATCCCCTGGGCTCTAGGGGGCAACTGTTGTTTGCTGATAAGAAAGGGAGCAGAAAGAGCAAAAGAGTAGTTATGGTGGTCATTGGCGAGCATAGCGGAAGCATAGTAGCCCATCTAATGGCGGTTGTCAATAGGTTGTACAGGGGTGTCCAGGGGCGGCTCTCTTACAGAAAGGTGTAGTCTCTCAAAAAGGTGCTACAATACCCTTAACGGAGGCATATAATGTTAAAGGAATCCGCCTTTGTATGAGGGGAGGTAAAAGAACATAAAATGCCTAATTGGATTACTACCAAAGATATTTATATATCGAACACTGAAACTCACAAAAAGATTGGGCATTTCAGAATCTCTATATATCCCAAAGGATATAGGGGAATTCGGCTTTTGGGGAAAATACTGAAACATCTTCCATTTTTTACTGGCATAAGCCCAGCTTTTCACGTAAAAGTGAAAAGGTTAGATTCTGAGATAGATGAATTTTATGTAAGATTAGGAAGAATATATATTCCTCAAGGGCAGAAAGAGGGTGAGGAAGAATGGCTTACTTTTCCGAAAGGGCAAAATAAAACTGAATACGAAAAAGATTTAAAGGATGATGT
>JBBIRL010000220.1:0-2381 GCA_037441825.1 Dehalococcoidia bacterium
GAGATGATGGCCGGGAAGAGGTCGGCGAGGAGGACCCCGCCGACGATATGCGGCTGGCTGTTAACCACCACTGCGCTGTCCGTATGGTAATCCTTCATTGTTTTTGCCACCATTTCAACGGAATCCCCGCCATGAACTGCCGGCGCGTCCTTGACAAACCCTTCAACAATCACATTCGACTTTGTCGCGGTTACCCGGAGGCCGTCCGTGATATCGATGTAGCCGAGGAGATTTTTTTTTGCATCCACGACATAGACTTCACGGAACTGATCGTCCCGCAGGATCTGTCGCGCCTTGGTCATCTGATCATTATATTTCAGCACAGGGATCTCGACCATGAAATCCTGTGCTGTCCTCATGTGATATTTTCCTCTTCACGGCAGCGGGCGCAGAGCATGACGTTATCAACCCTTTTTAAGTCATCCGACATCTGGCTGCAGCGGTTGCACATCCCCGGCTCAATGTTCTCCTCGCGGTTGATCTCAATGAGGTCCTCAAGGAGATCGTTGACTGCGCTGGAGACGGTCAGAAGGTCACGGACGGTGACAATCCCGATCACCTTGTCGTGTTCATCGACAACCGGGAGCCTCCGTACCTTATGCTTCACCATCATGTGGGCTGCACAGCCTACCGTCTCGTCCGCACTCACCGTAATGAGTGGCGTACTCATGATATCGTTCACACGTACAGTACTTGGTTTGAGATCCCTGGCCACCACCTTGCAGTTGATGTCTTCTTCGGTAACGATGCCGATGGGCTTGTTGTGTTCGAGGATGATCACGCTCCCCACCCCTTCTTTGCACATGGTTTTGGCTGCCTTGGCAACCGTGGCCCCTACATCGAGGGAGGTTGGATCGTGGTTCATGACTTCCCGCAGGGGAACTTTGGTCTCAAACCGGATTGCATTGGATGTCTTTTTCATGAGTCACCTCCTTGAAGTGCTTTTGTTGATTGTTACAATTAGCATACTCCCATGCTCTTGTATAAATACAATTTGGCAGGGGCAGATCGGCATGATTCACAGTAATACAGGGGCCAGTCGAACGAACCGTTACCGGCGGATCGATCCCCACGGTTACGAGAAACCTAATAAAGGGCGTATTCTATACAGTACCTACAGATTATGGAAATTTCACAATACCCGGGGACACTACCGGGCAGACGAGGTGTCAATTGAAGATATTTATCCAGACCTTTAGTACCGTCAAGAAGAAATTTGCCAATTTCCTCAATATCTTTTTCAAAAAGAAGCGGACCCGCATCGGTATCTATGGCCCGCCGAACGCCGGTAAGACTACACTCGCGAACCGCATTGCGCGTGACTGGACCGGGGATGCGGTCGGCCCGGTCAGTGAGATACCGCACGAGACCCGGCGGGCACGGAAGAAGGAAGACATCATCATCTCCGGTGCAAACGGGAGCACCGTGACCATCGATATCGTGGACACACCCGGTGTCACGACCAAGATCGACTACCACGAGTTCCTCGAGTTCGGGATGGAGAAGGATGAGGCGATCATCCGGGCCCGGGAAGCAACGGAGGGCGTAGCTGAGGCCATGCACTGGCTGCGCGAGGATATCGACGGCGTTGTGTACATGCTTGACTCAACACTCGACCCCTTCATGCAGGTCAACATCATGATGATCGGGATCATAGAGGCACGCGACCTCCCGGTTATCATCGTGGCCAACAAGATCGATCTTCCCGACGCCGCGCCGGGCAGGATCCGGAGCGCGTTCCCCCAGCACCCGGTTGTCGCGATCTCGGGTCTTGAAGGCAGGAATGTCGAAGACCTCTACGAGACCATGCTCGAATACTTCGGGTGAAGACGATGCCGCACAAGTGTACGAAATGCGGGCGGGAATACAAGGACGGGTCGACCGAGATCCTCAAAGGGTGCGCCAGCTGCGGCAACAAGAAGTTCCTCTATGTCAGGGAAGGGGATATCAACGATGATGTATTAGAGGAGAAGTCCATCAGCGAGATCGCCGATGAGTCCAAAGAGGAGGTCCTCGAGGTTGTCGAGCCCATGCACAAGAAGCAGGTCGAGATGTACGACCGTGTCGAGACCATCCGCATCGTCTCCCCCGGCTCCTATGAGCTGAACCTCGAGAAGATGGCCCAGAGCGACGAGCGGATTGTCAGCGTTGGCAAGGAAGGCTCCTACATCATCGACCTGATGTCGATGGCAAAGGACGAGCCGAAAGGCAAGCACCGGAAGAAGAAATAACGGGCTGCTCAAGTTCTCTTTTTTATCCCATTAATCATGAACCATATTTCACAATTTATTTATCACTCCAGACTGACTTTGAGTGTCCCATAATCTCAAGTCCAATTGCTGGAATTATCAACCATGAACCGCAAACCGTTCGTCATCATG
>JBBIRL010000221.1:0-2232 GCA_037441825.1 Dehalococcoidia bacterium
ATACCTCACCATGCTTTAGATAACTATCTGGCCAAGCTCATCAACAAGGGCTACAAAGTGGCTATCTGCGAGCAGATGAGCGAGCCTAAGCTGGGACGAGGCATAGTGGAGCGGGAGGTGGTGCGGGTGGTGACCCCGGGCACGGTGCTCGAGCCCAATCTGCTCGAGACCAAGGCAAACAACTACCTTGCTTCTATTGTCGCAGAGGGCGAGCAGGCCGGTATAGCTTACATTGACATAACGACAAGCGAGTTCGCCACTACCCAGCTTCCCGCCGAGAGAGCCCTGCTGGAGATGGAACGGCTTCGTCCCTCTGAGGTACTTACCCCGCGAAACTCCCGTTTCCCTCTGACGGCGCTTTCAGCGCCGGTAACCCCGCTCGACGACCAGTGGTTTGAGCTTGATGTGGCGCAGCAGACCCTGCTCGACAACTTCCAGGCATCTACTCTTGAAGGCTATGGCTGTGCCCATCTGCCGCTGGCGATAAAAGCTGCGGGCTCTATTCTTCACTATCTGGAGCAGACTCAGAAGGGCGTGCTAGGGCAGATAAACAACCTGAGCACCTATTCCACCGAGTCCTTTATGGTTCTGGATGCTCAGACGCGCCGCAATCTCGAACTATTTCAGAGCAGCCGCTTGGGGCTGACCGCCGGCTCGCTCCTCTCCATTATTGACCTCACTAAAACGCCGATGGGCGGCAGGCTGCTCAAGAGATGGTTGGGACAGCCCCTCCTCGACATAAAGCAGTTGGAGCGCAGGCAGCAGGCTGTGACCTGGTTCCAGTCTCCGCAGCGGGCCGAGGTCATCAGTCTCCTCAGCAGACTCAGTGATGTAGAACGGCTGATAAACCGTGTGAGGGCAAGCATCGCCACTCCACGCGAACTGGTCTCCTTACGCCGCAGCCTGGAGCAGGTGCCCCGCTTGAAGGCGATATTGGATGTGGATGGTGCGTTGGAGTGGCTTTCCTCTGAGCTCAAGCCCTGCCAAGATGTGGTGTCGTTGATCTCCAGTGCCATCGTTGATGACCCCCCGTCAGTGGTGAGTGAGGGGAATGTGATAAAGAGCGGCTTCTCCAGCGAGCTGGACGAGCTTCGCTCAGCTTCATCGAACGCCCGCAAATATCTGGCTGACCTGGAGCGCACCGAACGGGACAGGACGGGCATAAAGTCGCTCAAGGTGGGCTACAACAGGGTGTTCGGCTACTATATCGAGGTCACCTCGCCTCACCTCAGCCGTGTCCCCCAGGACTATATCCGCAAGCAGACGCTCGCTGGTGCTGAGCGCTATTTCACTCCGCAGCTTAAGGAGTATGAGTCGCTTATCCTAAATGCCGAGACCAGGATCGCTGAGCTGGAAAGCTCTCTCTTCCGCCAGGTCTGCCGCCAGGTAGGGGATTGCGGAGACCGCATCCTGGGCATTGCTGCTGCTCTGGCGCAGATAGATGTTCTCTCCGACTTCGCCGAGGTGGCGGTGAGACACGGCTACGTTTGTCCCAAACTGACCTCTGACGACTCGATAGCGATTGTCAACGGACGTCATCCTGTGGTGGAGCGGGCTCTGACGGATGAGCGCTTCGTCCCCAACGACACCTATCTCTCCAATCAGGACGCCCAGCTTATCATCCTCACCGGCCCCAACATGTCGGGGAAGTCAACCTATTTGAGGCAGGTAGCTCTCATTGTGCTCTTAGCCCAGATCGGCAGCTTCGTTCCCGCGGACTCGGCCACCATCGGGCTGGTAGACCGCATCTTCACCCGCGTTGGACTTCAGGATGACCTGGTCACGGGACAGTCTACCTTCATGATTGAGATGGTGGAGACCGCCAATATACTCAACAACGCTACTTCGAAGTCGCTGATTATTCTCGATGAAATAGGACGTGGCACCTCGACCTACGATGGACTTTCCATCGCTCAGGCCGTGGCAGAGTACATCCATAACCATCCCAGACTAGGCGCTAAGACGCTGTTCGCTACACACTATCACGAGCTGGTGGAGTTAGCGAACTTTTTGCCCCGCGTTAAAAATTACAGCATCGCTGTTTCAGAGGAAGGCGGCAAGGTAGTCTTCCTGCGCAAGATAGTGCCCGGTGGGGCTGACAAGAGCTACGGCATACATGTGGCGCAATTGGCGGGTTTGCCCAAGGCAGTGGTGCATCGCGCCGAAGAGGTCTTGAGTGAGCTTGAGAGTAATGGCGATGTGAAAGTTGTGCCTGGAGTCAAACCTCATTCC